>NZ_QHHV01000374.1:0-14680 GCF_003947245.1 Actinoplanes sp. ATCC 53533
AGCGCTGTGGTCATCGAGCGCTGCGGTCGTCTGGCGCTGCGGTCGTCTGGCGCTGCGGTCGTCTGGCGCTGCGGTCGTCTGGCGCTGCGGTCGTCTGGCGCTGCGGTCGTCTGGCGCTGCGGTCGTCTGGCGCTGCGGTCGTCTGGCGCTGCGGTCGTCTGGCGCTGCGGTCGCCGGGCGTTGGGGTTGCCTGGCGTTGCGGTCATCGGGCGCTGCGGACATTGCGTCCGTTCGATTGCGTGCTCGGTGGGGAGGCTTCTGACGGTGCCAAGGAGGTTAGGCTAACCTAATCTCGCGTCGGTGACGCGCGCCTTCGGGCGTTCCCCATCGGAGGTGCGGGTCAGATGACGGCAGGGCTGCAGGGTGTCGAGGAGCTTCTCGCGCGGTGGAACAACCACACCCGTCCGGAGATCACCTCGACGGCGGTCGCTGACTTTGTCGCGCAGGCCGGGCGTACCCCCGAGGCGTTGGCGCTGGTCGCGGGCGAGACCCGGCTTACCTACCGGGAGCTGAGCGGCCGGGTTTTCGCGGTCGCGCGGCACTTGCGTGAGCGGGGCGTCCGGGCCGAGGACGTGGTCGGCATCGGGATGCCGCGCTCCGCCGAGATGGTCGTCGCCCTGCTCGGCGTCATGGTCGCGGGTGGCGCCTTCGTGCCGGTCGACCCCGCCTGGCCGGATCAGCGCCGCGAGCAGGTGCTGGCCGAGGCCCGGGCGAAGCTGACCCTGACCGCGGACGATGTGCGGAGCCTGGGCACCGCCGCCGCGCCGGAGGTCGAGATCGCCGGCGGCCAGCTCGCCTACGTCATCTTCACCTCGGGTTCCACCGGCACGCCCAAGGGCGCGATGATCCGGCACGAGGCCATCGCCGAGCGGCTGCGCTGGCAGGTCGAGCACATCCTGCACTTCGGTCCGGGTGACGCGTCGCTGTTCAAGGCGCCGCTGTCCTTCGACATCAGCGTCAACGAGATTCTGCTGCCGCTGGTCTCCGGCGGCTACGTGGTGGTGGCCGAGCCCGGCGGCGAACGCGATCCGCAGTATCTGCTCGACCTGATCGCCACCGAGGGTGTGACCTTCGTCTACCTCGTCTCGTCCATGCTGGACGTGCTGCTGCAACTGTCCCGCGGCACCCACCTGCTGGACGGGCTCAAGCACGTGTGGTGCGGCGGCGAGGTGCTCACCCCGGAGCTGTTCGACCGCTTCCGCGCCCAGCTCAGCACCACGCTCTACCACGGATACGGACCGGCCGAGGCGACCATCGGCGTCTCGCACGTGATCTACCGCGACTCGGCCGAGCGGATCGCCACCTCGATCGGCCGGCCCAACCCGCACACCCAGCTCTACGTCCTGGACGACGAGCTGACGCCGGTCGGCCCCGGGGTCACCGGCGAGCTCTACGCCGCCGGCTTCCTGCTCGGCCGCGGCTACGTCAACGCGCCCGCGCTGACCGGCGCCCGGTTTGTCGCGAACCCGTTCGGCGAGCCCGGTGCGCGGATGTACCGCACCGGCGACCTGGCCCGCTGGCATGCCGACGGCACGCTGGAGTTCGTCGGCCGCGCCGACAACCAGGTCAAGATCCGCGGCATGCGGCTGGAACTGGAGGAGGTCGAGGCCGTGGTCGCGACGCACCCGGCGGTGCGCCAGGCCGTCGTGGTCGTGCACGACCGGCACTTGATCGGGTACGCCGTGACGACCACCCCCGCCACCGGTGACGAGCTGCGCGCGTGGTGCGCCGACCGGTTGCCGGAATACATGGTCCCGTCGGCGTTCGTGCTGCTGGACGCGTTCCCGCTGACCGCGAACGGCAAGGTCGACCGGCGCGCGCTGCCCGCGCCGATCCTGGCCCGCCCGGCCTCGCGGGCGCCGCGCACGCCCGCCGAGGCGGCGCTCTGCGAGGTCTTCGCCGCCGTGCTGGGGCTGGACACCGTCGGCGCCGAGGACGACTTCTTCGCGCTCGGCGGGGACAGCATCGTCGCCATCGGGGCCGTCCGCGCCGCCCGGCGGGCCGGCTTCACGCTGCGCGCCCGAGACCTGTTCGCCAACCCCACCCCGGCCGCGCTCGCGCTGGTCGTGACCTCCGCCGCCGAGCCCGAGGCCACCACGGTTGACCCGACCGGGCCGGTGCCGCCGACGCCGATCGTCGCCTGGCTGGACGAGGTCGGCAACGCGACGGACGGCTTCTTCCAGGCCGTCACGCTGCGCACGCCGGAGGACCTCACGCTGCCGGAACTGCACGCGCTGGTGGATGGGCTGCTCGCCGCGCACGACGTGCTGCGAGCCACGATCGGCGGCACGGCAACCACGGCTGGCGGCACGGCAACCACGGCTGGCGGCACGGCAACCACGGCTGGCGGCACGGCAACCACGGCCGGTGCAGGCGGCGTAACCGCGGTTGGTGCAGGCGGCGTAACCGCGGCCGATGGTGCCACGGCCGGTGCAGGTGGCGTAGCCGCGGCCGATGGTGCTACCGGCGGTGGTGTGGTGCTGGCTGTCGGGCCGGTGGGTGCGGTCACTGCGGCGGACGGTGCCGCTGACGGTGGTGGGGTGCTGGCTGTCGGGCCGGTGGGTGCGGTCACTGCGGCGGACGGTGCCGCTGACGGTGGTGCAGTGCTGGCTGTCGGGCCGGTGGGTGCCGTTACCGCGGCCGAGGTCGTTACCGTCGATGGGGATCTGGATTCCGCGGTCGCGCGCTTGAGTCTGGAGCGGATGATCGCCGTCGACTGGAGCCCTGGGCAGCGCCGGCTCATCGTGGCCGTGCATCACGTCGTCGTGGACGGGGTGTCGCTGCGGGTGTTGGCCGAGGATCTGCGTACCGGGTTGCCGGTCGCGCCCGCGCCGACCTCCTACCGTCAGTGGGCCACCGCCCTGGCCCAGGCGGATTTCACCGCCGATGAGGCGCACTGGGCCGCGGTCGCGGCCGAGCCGGTGCCGCCGCTCGGCAGTCGGGCTCTGGACCCGGCACGGGACACGGTCGCCACCGAGCGCACGCTGACCGTCACGCTGTCGCCGGAGGTCACCGAGGCCCTGCTCGGTGCGGTGCCCGCGGCTGTGCACGGTGGGGTCAACGACGCGCTCGTGGCCGCCCTGGTGCTGGCGATCTCGCCGGACGCGCCGATGCTGCTGGAGCTGGAGGGGCACGGCCGTGAGGAGGACGCGGTCGATCTGGACCTGTCCCGCACCTTCGGCTGGTTCACCACGCTCTTCCCGGTGCGGCTGGACGTCGCCGGGTTGTCCGTCGCGGCGGCCGTGAAGGCGGTCAAGGAACAGCTGCGCGCGGTGCCGGCCAACGGGTTGTCCTACGGCGCCCTGCGATACCTGGCGTCCCGGCCCGAGCTCGCGGTGCAGCCGCAGGTGCTCTTCAACTACCTGGGCCGGTTCGGCACCGACAGCGGGGCCGACTGGGAGACCGTCGTCGACGGTGAGGTGGTCGTGGAGCGGCGGGACCCGCGGATGCCGCTGCCCCGGGCGCTGGAGGTCAACGCCGTCGCCGTCGACGCCGGGCTGTCGGCCACCTTCAGCTGGGCGCCCGGCGTGCTCGCCGAGGACCGGGTACGCGCGTTCGCCGACCGCTGGATCGCCCTGCTGACCTCGATCGCGACCGACCCGGCGGTGACCGGCCACACGCCGTCGGACTTCCCGCTGGTGGCGCTGAGCCAGTCCGACGTGGATGCCCTCGGGCCCGACGTGACCGGGGTGCTGCCGCTGACCCCGCTGCAGGCCGGGCTCTACTTCCACGCCACCTACTCGCCGGGCGCCGACCCGTACGTGGTGCAGCAGCTGATCGAGCTGGACGGGCCGCTGGACGCGGACCGGTTGCGCCGCGCGGCCGGTGAGCTGTTCGACCGCTACCCGAACCTCGGTGCCGCGTTCCGGCCGATCGGTGACGGCGAGGTGGTGGCCGTGACCGGCCCGCGCCCGCAGCTGCCGTGGCGGCTGGTGGTCACCGACGACGTCGACACCGTGGCCGCCGCCGAGCGCGCCGAGCCGTTCGACCTGGGCCGCCCGCCCGGCATGCGGTACGCGCTGGTCCGGCTCGCCGCCGACCGGCACGTGCTGGTGCAGACCGTGCACCACATCGTCGCCGACGGCTGGTCCGTCCCGCTGATCCTCAACGACCTCCTCGCCCGGTACGCCGGCCAGCCGCTGCCGCCCGCCCCCGCCTTCGGTGACTTCCTGGCCCAGCGCGGCACCGGCGACCCGGAGGCGTACGCCCGCCTGCTCGACGGCGTCGACGAGCCGACCCTGCTGGCACCCGGCGCCGCGGCTCCGGCCGCGCGGCTCTCCGTCACCGTCGACGGGGCCGGCGTCCAGGCGGTCGCCCGCGCGCACGGCGTCACCGTCGGCAACGTGCTCGCCGCCGCCTGGGGCGTGCTGCTCGGCCGCGTCACCGGGCGCACGGACATCGTGTTCGGTCACACGGTCTCGGGCCGCGGACTTGACATGCCCGGCATCGACGCGATCGCCGGCCTGCTGATCAACACCGTGCCCGCCCGGGTCCGCTGGGCCGGCGCCGACACCCTGGCCGACGCGCTGCGCGGCTTCGCGGCGAGCCAGCGGGAGGTGGTCGAGCACGAGCAGACCGCCCTGGCCGACGTGCAGCGCCGGATCGGCCTGCCGGAGCTGTTCGACACCCTCGTGGTCGTGGAGAACTACCCGGCGGCGGCCGCCCCGGACGGCGGGGACCTGCGGATCGCCGGGATGCGCGTGATCGAGGCGCCGCACTACCCGGTGACGCTGATGGTCAAGCCGGGCGACACGATCGCCGTCGACCTCACCCACCGGCTGGCCCCGGAGACCGCGGAGCTGTTGCTGGAGCAGTACGTCCGGGTGCTGACCGCGATCGCCGCCGACGCGTCCCGGCCGATCGCCGCCGTCGACCTGCTGTCAACGGAACAGCGGGCCGCCGCACTCACCCTCGGAGTGGGCGCACCCGCCCCGTCGAACCCCCCGGCCACCGCCCTCAACCGGGCTGACGGCCTGGCTGATGGCCTGGCTGACGGCCCGGCAGCCGCCTTTAACTTCGTTGAAGGCCCGTCCGGGCGGGCGGTGACCGTGCCGGAGCTGATCGCCGCCGTCGATCCCACCCTGACCGCTGTGCGCGGTGGTGCGGTCGAGCTGACCTACGCCGAGCTCTGGACGCGCGCCGGGGCCGTCGCGGGCGCCCTGCACGCCGCCGGGGTCCGACGCGGCGATGTGGTCGCGGTCGCTACCCGGCGTACGGCCGAGCTGCCCGTCGCGCTGCTCGGTGTGCTTCGGGCCGGCGCCGCCTACCTGCCGGTGGACCCGGGATACCCGGCCGCTCGCATCGAGTTCATGCTCGAAGATGCCGCGCCCGTCTGTGTGCTCGTGGACGATCCGAGCGCCCGCGTGCTGCCTCCGCACGACCTGCCGACCGTCCGGGTCCGGACCGCCCGCGGTGACGCGCCGGTGCTCCGGGTGACCGGAGACGACGCCGCGTCCGTGGTCTACACCTCCGGTTCGACCGGGCGGCCCAAGGCCGTCGTCGGCACCCATGCCGGCCTCGCCAACCGCCTGGCCTGGGCCCGGGAGGCCTGGGACGGCGCGGTGCGGGTGGCGAAGAGCTCGATGAGCTTCATCGACGGCACCACCGAACTGCTCGGCGGCCTGGTCGCGGGCGCCACCGTCGTGATCGCCGACGAGACCGCCGCGTCCGACGGTGCTGCCCTGGCCCGGCTGGTCGCCGAGTCCGGCGCCACCCAGCTGCTCGCCGTGCCGAGCCTGGCCGCCGCGCTGGCCGAGACCGCGCCGGACCAGGTTCGCGGCCTTCAGCGGTGGATCACCAGCGGCGAGGCACTGACCGCGGACACCGTCGCCGCGCTGGTGGCGGCCTCGCCCGGCGCCACGATCGTCAACTCCTACGGTGCCTCCGAGAACACCGGTGACGTGCTGGCCGGGCCGGTCACCGCCGGTGCGCCGGTCACCCTCGGCCGGGCCGTGCCCGGGGTACGGGTCTACCTGCTCGATGCCGCCCTCGATCCGGTCGCGCCCGGCGCGGTCGGCGAGCTGTACGTCGGCGGTGTCCAGCTCGCGCGCGGCTACCGGGGCCAGGGCGGTGCCACCGCGGCCCGGTTCGTCGCCGACCCGTTCACTCCCGGCGAGCGGCTCTACCGCACCGGCGACCTGGGCCGCTGGCGGGGCGACACCGTGGAGTTCCTGGGGCGCAACGACGACCAGGTCAAGGTCAACGGCCACCGGGTGGAGCTGGCCGAAGTAGAGGCCGCCCTGCTGCGCCGGCTCGGGGTCCGCGAGGCCGTCGCCGTGGCGCGCGACCGCCGGAGCCTGCACGCGTACGTGGTCGCCGAGGCGGGAGAGACCCTCGACCCGCAGGGGCTGCTCGCCACGCTGCGCGATGAGTTGCCCGCGTACCTGGTGCCCGCGACGGTGACCGTGCTGGACGCCGTACCGCTGCTGCCCAACGGCAAGCGGGACCGGCGCGCCCTGCCGGACCCGACCGTCGCTGTGGCCGCCCCGCCGCGCGACGCCCGCGAGGCGCTGGTCTGCGACCGGCTGGCGAGCGTGCTCGGCGTCGAGACCGTCGGCGTGCACGACGACTTCTTCGCCGCCGGCGGGGACAGCATCACCGCCATCCGGCTGGTCAACCTGCTCGCCCGGGACGGGATCGTGCTCTCCACCCAGGACGTCTTCCGCACCCGTACCGCCGCGGCGATCGCCGCCATCGGCGCGGAACCGGCCCCCGAGGCCGGCGCCGCGCCCGCCGCCGAGGTCTGGGAGCTGTCGCCGCTGCAGCAGGGCGTCTACTACCAGGCCACGTTCTCCGACGGCGCCAACACCTACATCGCGCAGAACGTCTTCGACCTGGACCGGCGCATCGACGTGCCCGCCCTGGAGCTGGCCTACGCCGCGCTGCTCGACCGGCATCCGACGCTGCGGGTCGGCTTCACCGGTGACCCGCGCCCGCTGCAGTTCGTGCACGCTGCCGTGCCCGCGGTCGTCACGGTGCTCGACGGCGACCCGGAGCTGATCGCCGCCGAGGACCGCGAGCGCCCGTTCGACCTGACCGACCCGCCGCTGATCCGGCTCACCGTCATCCGCCGGCCGGACGGCACCGACCGGCTGCTGCTGACCTGCCACTTCCTGCTCTGGGACGGCTGGTCGCGCGAGCTGGTGCTGCGCGAGCTGTTCGCCCTGTACGACTCGCGGGGCACCCGCGGGGCGCTGCCGCTCGACGGCCCCGCGTTCACCGACTATCTGGCGTGGATCGCCGCGCAGGACGCCGCCGCCTCGGCCGCCGCCTGGAAGGCCGTGCTGGACGAGCCGACCATCGTGGTGCCGGAGGCCGTCGGCCGTGAGCCCGTGCTCTCCGACCGGATCCTCGCCGCCCTGCCGACCGCGGTGACCACCCGGCTCAACGAGCAGGCGCGCCGGGCCGGCGTCACCCTGAACTCCGTGTTGACCGCCGCCCTCGGCCTGGTGCTGGGCCACCGCACCGGCCGCGGCGACGTCACCTTCGGCACCACCGTCGCCGGGCGCCCGACCGACCTGCCCGGCATCGAGAACGTCATCGGCCTGTTCCTCAACACCGTGCCCGCCCGGGTCGCCGCCACGCCCGGCGGCACCGTCGCCGACCTGGCCCGCCGGGCCCAGCAGGACCGGCTCGACCTGGCGCCGCACGAATACCTGGGCCTCGGCGACATCCAGCGCGCGGCCGGCCACGACCAGCTGTTCGACACCCTGTACGTGCTGCAGAACTTCCTCGCCGACGACACCTTCGCCGACCTGGAGACCGCGCAGGGCATCGTCGACGTCGAGTACACCGACACCACGCACTACCCGCTGACCTGGGTGCTGACCCCGGGCGCGAACCTGCGGATCAAGCTGGAGTACCGCCCGGACGTCATCACTTCGGCAACCGCGCAGTCCATGGTGAACGAGCTGGTCGCCGTGCTGCGGACGCTGGCCGACGGTCTTGACGTGGCGGCGGGCGCGGTGCCGTTCACCGCGGCGCAGGAGCCGGCCGGGCGGGAAGCCGACATTCCCGACGAGACGATCGCGGAGATGCTGGCGGCGCAGGCCGAGCGGACCCCCGCGGCGGTCGCGCTCGTCTTCGGCGACCAGCGGCTGACCTACGCCGAGCTGGACGCCCGGATCGACGCCGTGGCGCGGGGACTCGTAGCGCGCGGCGCCGGACCGGAACAGATCGTGGCGCTGGCGCTGCCGCGCGGCGTGGACATGGTGGTGGCGCTGTTCGCCGTGCTTCGGGCCGGGGCGGCGTACCTGCCGCTGGATCTGGACCTGCCGGCCGAGCGGCGGCAGCAGATGATCGACGATGCCCGGCCGCTGCTGGTGCTCACGTCGCTGGACGGGCTCGCCCGGGACGACGGCCCGGTCACTCACCCGGACTTCACCGGCGACCGGCTGGCCCGGCCCGCGTACGTGATCTACACCTCCGGATCCACCGGCAAGCCCAAGGGTGTCGTCACGCCGTACCGGGGGCTGACGAACATGCAGCTCAACCACCGGGCCGAGATCTTCGACCCGACCGTGGCGCGGGCCCGGGCGGCCGGCGTCGACCGGCTGCGGATCGCGCACACGGTGAGCTTCTCCTTCGACATGTCCTGGGAGGAGCTGCTCTGGCTGGTCGAGGGCCACGAGGTGCACGTCTGCGACGAGGAGCTGCGGCGGGACGCGACCGCGCTGGTCGCGTACTGCCACGCCCACGGCATCGACGTGATCAACGTGACCCCGACGTACGCCCACCACCTCTTCGCCGAGGGCCTGCTCGACGGGCACCGGATGTGGCTGGTGCTGCTCGGCGGCGAGGCCGTCACCGAGGCGGTCTGGTCCCGGCTCAGCGACCCCGCCGGCCCGACCGGCTACAACCTGTACGGCCCCACCGAGTACACGATCAACACCCTGGGCGCCGGTACGGGCGACAGCACCACCCCGACCGTCGGCAAGCCGATCTTCAACACCCGCGGCCACGTCCTGGACACCTGGCTGCGCCCGGTCCCGCCCGGCGTGGTCGGCGAGTTGTACATCGAGGGCGCCGGCCTGGCCCGCGGCTACCTGCACGCCCCCGGCCTGACCGCGTCCCGCTTCGTCGCGGCCGGCGACGGCAGCCGGCTCTACCGCACCGGTGACCTGGTCCGCGAGCGCCCGGACGGCAACCTCGACTTCCTGGGCCGCAGCGACGACCAGGTGAAGATCCGCGGCTACCGGATCGAGCTGGGCGAGGTGGAATCCGCGGTCGCGGCGGTGCCCGGCGTCCGGCAGACCGCCGTGCTCGCCCGCGACGGCAAGCTGCACGCCTACCTGGTCGGCCCGGTGGAGCCGGCCGCGGTCCGGTCGGCGCTCATCGAGCGCCTGCCGTCCTACATGGTCCCGTCGCTCTACGCCGTCGTGGACTTCCTGCCGATGACCGTCAACGGCAAGCTCGACGCCGCCGCGCTGCCGCCGGCCGCGCCGATCATGTCGGCCGCCCGTGGCCCCCGCGACGAGCGGGAGGCCCTGCTCTGCGGCATCTACGCGGACGTGCTCAGCCTGCCGGCGGTCGGCATCGACGACGACTTCTTCGCGATCGGCGGCGACAGCATCTCGTCGATCGCGGTCGCCGGCCGGGCCCGCAAGGCCGGTCTGCACGTCACCCCGCGGGACGTGTTCCGCCGCCGTACCGTCCAGGCCCTCGCCGCGGCGCTGCCCGCGACGACCGTCGAGATCCGGACGGACGACGGTCTCGGCGACGTCGCGCTCACCCCGATGCTCGCCGAGACCGTGAAGTCGGCGACGCCGCTGGGCAACTTCTATCAGTCGATGGCCTGGCACACCCCGGCCGCGCTGTCCCGCGCGCAGCTCGAAACGATCCTGCAGGCCCTGCTGGACCGGCACGACCTGCTGCGGGCCTCCTTCGACGGCACCCTGCACGTGCCGGCCCCCGGCCTGCGCGCCGCCGGCCTGCTCAGCACCGGCCCGCTGGACGAGGCCGCCGAGGTGGCCCGGCTCGACCCGGCCGCCGGCGTCATGCTGCGCGCCGCCTGGGACGGCCGCAAGCTGCTGCTGGTCATCCACCACCTGGTGATCGACGGCGTCTCCTGGCGCATCATCACCGGCGACCTGGCCCGGGCCTGGGCCGACCTCAGGGCCGGCCGCCCGGTCGCGCTGGACGAGGTGGGCGCGTCGTTCCGCACCTTCGCCGCCACCCCGGCGAGCCACGGCGACGAGGCCGGCTTCTGGCGTGCGACGCTGGCCGACCCGGGTCCCGACCTGGGCGATCGGCCGGTGGACCCGGCCGTCGACACGGCCGCTACGGTCCGCTCGATCACCGTGAGCCTGCCCGCCGACGTGACCGTCCCGCTGCTGTCGACGGTCCCCGCCGCCATGTACGGCGGCGTCAACGACGTGCTGCTCACCGGCCTGGCCGTGGCGGTCAACCGCTGGCGCGGCCAGGACGCGCCCGTGCTGGTCAGCCTGGAGGGCCACGGCCGCACCGGCGAGCTCGACCTGTCCCGCACGGTCGGCTGGTTCACCGCCATCCACCCGGTGCGGCTGGATCCGGGGCCGGGCGGCGACATCGCCGCCGCGGCCCGGGCGGTCAAGGAACAACTGCGCGCGGTGCCGGCCGACGGCATCGGGTACGGCCACCTGCGCTGGCTGCGCGACGGGGACTCGGGCGGCGGGGACTCGGGCGGCGGTGACTTGGGCCCGGCACCGCAGATCCTCTTCAACTACCTGGGCCGCTTCGGCGCCGAGGGCGGTGGCGACTGGAGTCCCGCCGCGCCGCTGCGCGAGGGCGTCGACCCCAGCAACCCGGCGATGCCGCTGGAGATCAACGCGCACGCCACCGGTGACGTCTTCACCGCGACGCTGTCCTGGCCGGCCGGCATCCTCGGCGCCGACCGGGTCGCCGCGCTGGGCGAGCAGTGGATGGCCGCGCTGCGCGAACTGGCCGCCGCCGACGTGAGCGGGCACACTCCCTCGGACTTCCCGCTGGTCACGCTGACCCAGGACGACGTGGACGCGTTCGCCGACGCCACCGACGTGCTGCCGCTGCTGCCGCTGCAGGAGGGCATGTACTTCCACTCGGTGACCTCCGAGGTGGACACCTACGCGGTGCAGCAGATCGCCGAGCTGACCGGCGAGGTCGACCCGGCCCGCCTGCGCCGGGCGGTCGAGGCCGCCGTACGCCGGCACGACGCGCTGCGGTCCTCGTTCCGCGAGCTGCGCGACGGGCGGATCGTGCAGGTCGTCGCGGCCGACGTGCGGGTGCCGTGGCGCGAGTACGCCGCCGACGGCCCCGAGCGGCTCGCCGAGATCGCGGCGGCCGAGCTGGCCCAGCCGTTCGACCTGGCCCGCCCGCCGGTGCTGCGCTACGCGCTGGTCTCGCTCAGCGCCACCGAGCACCGGCTGGTCGAGACGATGCACCACATCCTGGCCGACGGCTGGTCCTACCCGCTGGTCTTCTCCGACATCGTGGCCTCGTACCACGGGCGGGAGCTGGCGGCCCCGGCCGTGACGTTCCGCGACCACATCGAGTCCGTCGTGACCCGCGACCGGGCGGCCGCCCGCGCCGCCTGGGCCACCGCGCTGGCCGGCGTCGAGCCGACCGCGCTCTACCCGGACGTCACCACGGTCTCGCACCACGACAGCGCCTTCACCGACTTCACCCGCACCCGGGAACTGGCCGACGCCGCCCGGGCGGCCGGCGTCACGGTCAGCACGCTCGTGCACGGCGCGTGGGGTCTGCTGCTCGGCCGGCTGCTCGGCCGCGACCGGGTGGTGTTCGGCTCGACGGTCTCCGGCCGCGGCGGTGAGCTGCCCGGCGTGGAGTCCATCGTCGGCCTGCTCATCAACACCGTGCCGGTGCCGATGGCCTGGCGCCCGGACGAGCCGCTCGCCGACGTGCTGCGCCGGCTGCAGGAGCAGCAGACCGACGTGCTCGACGTGCAGCAGGTCGGGCTCGCGGAGCTCAACCGGCTGGCCGGCGTCCGCGAGCTGTTCGACTCGATGGTCGTGGTGGAGAACTTCCCGGCGGTCGACGGCGGCGACGCCGAAGGGCTCGGCGTGCGCGGCTTCACCGGTACGGACTCGCCGCACTATCCCGTGTCGCTGGTCGCCTTCCCGGGCGAGCACCTGACCCTGGAGATCAAGTACGACGCGGTGATCGGCGCGGCGACCGCCGAGCGGCTGGCCGGACTCGTGCACCGCGTCCTGGACCAGTTCGCCGACGGGCTCGACCGGCCGGTGGCCACGCTGGACCTGGGCGCGGCAGCGACCGGTGGGCTCGACCGGCGGGTAGCCGCGCTGGACCTGGACGCGGCGTCGATCGGTGGGCTCGACCGGCCGGTGGCCGCGCTGGACCTGGGCGCGGCGTCGACCGGCGGCGAGGCTCTTGAGGTCAGCGACGCGACGCTGGAGCTGCCCCTGGGCCGCCCGGACGCCGTCGCGGTGACCGCTGGGGACATCACCCTGACCTACACCGAGCTGGAGGCCCGGTCCAACCGGCTCGCCCACGAGCTGATCGCCCGCGGCGTCCGGCCGGAGTCGCGGGTCGCCGTCGCACTGCCCCGCGGGGCCGACCTGATCGTCGCGCTGCTCGCCGTGATCAAGGCCGGCGGCTGCTATGTGCCGGTGGACCTCGGCGCTCCCGCCGCCCGGCAGGAGTACATCCTCGGCGACGCCGCACCGGTCTGCCTGATCGGCGACGGCGGCGTGCCGGTCGACGCGCCGGGCCGCCCGGACACCCGCCCGTCCGTGGCGCTGACCGGCGCCAACGCCGCGTACGTGATCTACACCTCCGGCTCGACCGGCAAGCCCAAGGGTGTCGTGGTGACCCACCGCGACGTGCTGGCGCTGTTCGCCGCCGCCGAGCGACACTTCACCTTCGGCCCGGACGACGTGTGGACGATGTTCCACTCGTACGCCTTCGACTTCTCGGTCTGGGAGCTGTGGGGACCGCTGCTCTACGGCGGCCGGCTGGTCGTCGTGCCGCACGACGTGGCCCGCGACCCGCAACGCTTCCGGGATCTGCTGCGCGCCGAGGGCGTCACTGTGCTCAACCAGACGCCGTCCGCGTTCTACCCGCTGATCGAGGCGGACGCGGCCGAGCCGGACCGGCTGCCGCTGCGGTACGTCGTCTTCGGCGGCGAGGCCCTGGACCTGTCCCGCCTGGTCACCTGGTACGCCCGCAACACCGCCCCGCAACTGGTCAACATGTACGGCATCACCGAGACCACCGTGCACGTCTCGTTCCGCGCCCTGCGCCCGGACGACGTGAGCCGGCCCAGCGTCATCGGCGCCGCCCTGCCCGGCCTGACCGTGCACGTCCTGGACGCGTACCTGCAGCCGGTGCCCGAGGGGGTGACCGGCGAGATGTACGTGGCCGGCGATCAGCTCGCGCGCGGCTACCTGGACCGGCCGGCGCTGACCGCGTCCCGGTTCGTCGCCAACCCGTTCGGGCCCGGCCGGCTCTACCGCTCCGGCGACCTGGCCCGCTGGGACGGCGGCGAGCTGGTCTACCTGGGCCGCTCCGACCACCAGGTGAAGATCCGCGGCTACCGCATCGAGCTGGGCGAGATCACCGCCGCCCTGCTGGCCCTGGGCGGAGTCTCGGACGCGACCGTGATCGTGCGGGACCGCCGGCTGGTCGCCTACCTGGTCGCCCGCGCCGGCAGCCGGCCCGACGTCGACGCCGTCCGCGCCCACCTCGCCTCGGTGCTGCCGGACTACATGGTGCCGGCGGCCTTCGTGACGCTGGACGCGCTGCCGCTGACCGTCAACGGCAAGCTCGACCGCGACGCCCTGCCGGAGCCTTCGCGAGAGACGGCGCCGGCCGTGACTGCCGCCGACGAATCGCCCGCGGTCACCACGCTGCGCGACCTGTTCGCCGAGGTGCTCGGGCTGGACGCGGTCCCGGCCGACGGCGACTTCTTCGCGCTCGGCGGCGACAGCATCGTGGCGATCCAGCTCGTCAACCGGGCCAAGCGCAGCGGCGTGCGGATCTCCCCACGCGACGTCTTCGTCAAGCGCACCCCCGCGGCGCTGGCCCCAACCGAGCCGGCCCGCACCGAGCCGGCCCACACCGAGCCGGCCCACATCGAGGCCAAGCCCGTCGCGGTGGCCGCGCCCAGCGACGGTGTCGGTGAGGTCGCGCTGCTGCCGATCGTGCACCGGCTGGCCGAGCTGGGTGGCGGCATCAACCGCCTGCACCAGGCGGACCTGCTGCGGACTCCGGCCGGTGCCACCGCCGCCCGGTTGACCGCCGCGCTGGAGGCCCTGGTCGCCCGGCACGACGCGCTGCGGCTGCGGCTGAGCCGCCCGGCGCCGATGCTGTGGTCGCAGGAGGTGACCGCGACCGGTGGGGTCCGGCTGACCACGGTGGACGGCATCGACCCGGTCGTCATCAAGCAAGCAGCCGAGGACGCCGTGGCCCGGCTCGACCCGGACGCCGGGCGGGTGCTGGAGGCGGTCTTCTTCGACGGCGGGCCGGACACCCAGGGCCGGCTGCTGCTCGTCGCCCACCACCTCGTGGTCGACGGCGTCTCCTGGCACATCCTCACCGAGGACCTGCGCCAGGCGTACGAGGGCGGCGCGCTCGAACCCGGCGGCACCTCGCTGCGCACGTTCGCGCGGCAGCTCACCGAGGAGGCGGGCAGCGCGGCCCGGCTGGGCGAGTTCCCGGCCTGGCAGCGCATCCTGGCGCCGGGCGC
>NZ_QHHV01000375.1:0-5313 GCF_003947245.1 Actinoplanes sp. ATCC 53533
ACGCTGCCCTGGGCGCAGGTCCCGATCGGCCATCAGACCCGCGACCACGGTCACGGCCGCCGGGAGACCCGCACCGTCAAGGCCATCACCCTGCACACGCCCGGTGGGATCGGATTTCCCCACGCCGAGCAGGCCATCCGGATCACCCGGACCCGCACCACCACCAAAAGCGGCAAGACCACCCGCGAGACCGCGTACCTGACCATCTCGCTGCCCGCCACCGACGCCCACCCGATCGACCTGCAGCGATGGATTCGGGCCGAGTGGCTAATCGAAAATCTCGTGCACCACGTACGAGATGTCACGTTCCGTGAAGATTCACATCAGGCCCGGACCGGTAACGGACCCGCCGTCATGGCAACCCTGCGTAACACCGCGATCGGCTTCCATCGCATCAGCGGCGACACCAACATCGCCCGCGCCACCCGACGCGCCAACCGCCGCCCCCACGACCTCATCACCGCCGTGATCAGCAGCAACCCCAGAACGCAATGACCCTGCCAGCAACGGTGGGGTCGAGCGGGGCGGCGACTGTCGCGGTGTTGCTCTGCGCCGGCGCCCCCGGTGGAGGAATGCGCTGGGCTCGACCCCGACGACATGACCGTCACTGGAAGCGCTCACAGTATGCGGATGACAACTGCCACGTAAAGGTGTTGCCGGCAAGTTGAATATCCAGCTCAAGCGCGATCGGTATCGGGCTGGGAGCGCTCACAGAACTGAGTCTTTCGGGTTGGCCAGCGGCCCGAGGCGGAAAAGCCTAGCCTTACGGTATAGACCGGGCGAGGAACGGAAGGCTCATGGCGGGGTTCGGGGGCGCGCCGGGGATCGTTCTCGCGCTGAGTGCGGGCGTGGTGCTCACCATCGGCGTCGACCGGGGTGCTGGGCTGGCTCCGGCCCTGATCGCGTACGCCGTGGCCGGCACCGTCCTGCTCGCCTGGCAGCAGCGCGCTGCCCGTCGAACGGCGAAGAATCTCGCCGCGGTCACCGCCATGACCCAGGCGCTGCAACGCGGTGAGCTGGACACCGACGGCACGGCCCCGGTGGGCGACGCGGCCGCGGCACTGCACACCGCCGTCGCGGCCCTCGCCACCCGGCTGGCACCCAGCGGACCGGCCGCCGACCTGATCGGCGTGGCCGCCGAGGAGATGGGGCGGGCCGGGGACAGCATCATCGCCGGCGCCCGCAGCACCAGCACGGAGGCCGACACCATCGCCGCGTCCGCCGCCTCCGTGTCCAGCAGCGTCGCCGCGATCACCGGCTCGGCGGAGGAGATGGCCGCGGCGATCCAGGAGATCTCCCGGACCACCACCGACGCCTCCACACGCATCGCCGAGGCGGTTGCGGTCGTCGAGCGGACCACCACCTGGGTCGCCAGTCTGCAGAAGTCCTCGGACCGGATCGGCACCGTGGTCGGCGTCATCACGCAGCTCGCCGGGCAGACCAACCTGCTGGCGCTCAACGCCACTATCGAGGCGGCCCGGGCGGGTGACGCCGGCAAGGGCTTCGCCGTGGTGGCCGGCGAGGTCAAGGACCTCTCCCAGGAGACCGCCCGGGCCACCGAGGACATCTCCGCAGCCGTCGGGGTGATCCAGCGCGATTCGCAGACCGCGGTCGTCGCGATCGGGGAGATCAGCGGCGCCATCGGCCGGGTCGCCGAGTTCCAGCAGACAATCGCGGCAGCGGTCGAGGAGCAGTCCCTGACCACCGCCGAGCTCAACCGGATGACCGCGGGCATCTCCGGCGACATCACCCGGGTGGCCGACGCCGCGGCGAAGGTGGCGGACCTCGCCCGCTCGACCTCCGACGCCGCGGACGTCAGCCGCCGGGTCGTCGTGGAGGTGCAGCGGCTGGGCACCAGTCTGCGCAGCGGCATCGGCTGGCTGAGCCTGCCCCGGCAGCAGAGCGTCCCGGCCGGCTACACGATCCACGGCTGGGACCGGGAGAAGAACTTCATGCACTTCACCATCGAGGGCGAGTGGGACATGGCGTTCGCCGGGCAGTACGAGGCCGACCTGCGCGCGCTGATCGCCGGCAACCGGCCCGGCTGGTGGAACATCGTCGACATGAGCCGGCTCGGGCCGGTGCGCGACCCGGCGGTGGAGCAGGTCCACGGGCGGCTCATGGGCCTCGTGGTCGAGCAGGGCGCCGAAGCCACCGTGCACATCGTGGCCGACCCGCTGATCGCGATGCAGATGCAGCGGATGGGCTCCGGTTCCGGCATGGCGGCGTACTACGTGACCTCGTACGACGAGGCGATCGCGCTGCTGGACCGGGCCCGGGCCGAGGCTCGCCACCGGTCATTCAATTGATGTATGTCAACTTACTTAGGATGCGCGGCCGCCAAGCCACGGCCTCGGCGGGACCTCCCGCTCCGCAGCCTCGAAGCGACCGAATCTCCCGCCATCTTCAAGATCAGCGGTGAAGAGGCGTGGCACACCCACAACGCCTACGCGCGGGGTCCGTCTGATCTTGTCAAGCCGCTAGGCGGGGTTCGCCTGATGTTTTGGCTGGTATGACCCCGTCCGCCGCTGGCCTGGCCGCGCTAGCCGTCCACGCTCTTGTGGGCCAGTTCCGCGCAGTTGTACGGCGTCCCGGCGAACCCATTCACCGAGCAGACCTTCAGGCTGACGGTGTCCCCGCCCCGCACGTTGCCGTCCGGGAACGGATCCCACGTGACGGTACTGCCCGAAGCCAGCCCGTTGTGCCGGGTGCCGAGGTATTTCCCGTTGAGCCAGGCGTAGGCACGGACCCCGTCGCCGTCGCCGCACAGATCCTTGATCTCGAGGTAGTCGTCGTTGTTGCCGCCGCCGGGCGCGCCGGGGCCGAAGTCGACGAAGTCGACTGCACCGGCGGGGCTGTTGGGATTGCTGCACTTGCTGGGGGGATAGTTGGTGGACGTACCGAAGCTGTCGTTGGTCGCCGCGGCGGCCGGACTCGCTGCGGCCAGAATCGCTCCGGTAGCGACCACGAAGGCGATGGCGGCTCTGCGGACTCTCGTCATGTGCTCTCCCGAGGGGTGTGGAAAACGTGGGAGTACGGTCTCTCGTCCGTGGAGCTGAGGCGTCAACCCAGGGGTGGAAGAAGCGGGTAAACCTGCGTGGTACGGGACTGCCGTGGGCCTCATGACGAACGCGATACAGCTCCCGGGAGCGCTCGGCGTGGTCGAGCAGTGGCTGGCGGTGGTCAACGCCGGGGACGGCTCCCGCGTCGAGTCCTTGAGCCGGGAGCGGGTCGACGTCGCGGGACCGCGCGGGCGGGGCAGCGCTCCCCGCGCGGTGCTCAGCGAGTGGCTGGGCCGCTCGGGTTTCTCGGCGCGGGTGCTGCGCTGGTGGGTGGTGCGGTGCTGGCCTGGTGGTGGTCGAGCAGCAGGCCCGCTGGCGGGATCCCGGCACGGGGTGAGCCGCGAGACAGCTTCCGGATCGGCTCACTGTTCCAGGTCACCGACGGCCGGATGGACCGCTACGAACGGTTCGACGACGGGATCACCGCCGCCGATGCGCAGCCGGGCCGCCTCGGTGGCCGCAGGCCACCACACATACAGGCCGCCGACGACCACGGCAACCAGGACCTGGCCGAGCAGCACCGCGACCGGCCAGCGCGGGTCGCCGGCATAGAGCTTCTGCCACGGGTACGCCGCGGTCATCGCGCCGAGGGTCAGCGCGCCGTTGACCATGCCGGCCAGGCCGCCGAAGATGCCGCTGACCCCCACACCGTTCGCGATTAACGCGACCTGCTCGGACGGAAGCGGCCCCGCCGCAGCGAGCTCAACGTGGCCAGCGCCATGACAGACCTGCTCCGTCAGCTGGCGTGCTCATCCGGGCTCCATTCTCGGCTCTGGTGCGAAGACCGTGATTGATCTTTGCGGCCGTGAAGGTCGTTGTCTCAACCAGCGGCAGATTCCCATCCTGGTGGAAGAGTTGAAGCGGCTGCCTCCCGGTGTGATCCCCGAGCCGGCCGCTGAGGAGATCCGCCGCCTCGCGGCGGTGGTTGTGGAAGGTCAGCACCTGTACCTGTGGTTCTGCGGGGACTGATCGGTTGGGCTCATCGTTATGAGGCCAGTGGGATCCGCTTACGGAGCAGGTCGAATCCGGCGCGGCCGTACATCTGTCGTTTGGTGTGTCCTGAACGTTGAGGAGGTTCGGTAGGTCGAGTTTCCGAGGCGATGCTGCACGGATGATGAAGGTTTGGCCCTTCGGAGTCGCCCGGCGGCGGGAGGCTCCAAACCACCTCATGCTGCGTTGGCTGAAGACCGTCGTGGTGAGCGATGAGGAAAAGGCGCCCGAGAGGCGTCAGGTGGGGACCAGGAAGACGAACGCGAGTGAATCGTTGCTGACGTGTCGAAACAGATACAGACGACATCGAAACCGGGGTGTCAAATGGATCCCGGGACAAGCCTGGAAGGTGGGCCGTCTTCTGGCCAGGTGGTGTCCGGCATGTAGACGACGTGAGCCTGGTCTGCGGCTTCCGTGTGGAACAGGAGAAGGCGTGTCCGGATACGCCCGGCTCGTTCGGGTTGGGGTGAGGGAGCGTCCCAAGCGGCGACACCGTGAGGGATTGAGTACCGATGCCGGGCGCGCCGGCGGACCGGTTCGTAGTAGCGGCGAGGGCTCTGTAATGGAGCCGGAGCGAAGGGACCGGGTTGTCCGTGGCTGGTCTGTCCGATCAACCGGATGTTCTCCGGGAGGAGTCGGGTGGGCGAGTTGAAGGCAGCAGACAGGCCGTTTCAGATTTCGAAGCGGGTGGTCTGGGAGGCGTGGGAGAAAGTCAAGGCGAACAAGGGCGCACCCGGTGTGGACGGGCAGACGATCGCGCAGTTCGAGACGGATCTGAAGAACAATCTGTACAAGATCTGGAATCGGATGTCTTCGGGGTCGTACTTCCCGCCGCCGGTGCGTGCGGTGGAGATCGAGAAGGCTCATGGGGGTGGCACGAGGATCTTGGGCGTGCCGACTGTGGCCGATCGGATCGCCCAGACGGTCGTGGCTATGGAACTGGAGCGGAAGGCCGAACCGATCTTCCATCCGGACTCCTATGGCTATCGGCCTCGGCGGTCTGCGCTCGACGCCGTGGCCACCTGCCGCTCGCGGTGCTGGAAGACGGACTGGGTGATCGATCTCGACATCCGGAAGTTCTTCGACAGCGTGCCGTGGGACCTGGTGGTCAAGGCAGTCGAGGCGAACACCGACCTGCCGTGGGTGGTGCTGTATGTCCGGCGGTGGCTGCAAGCGCCGCTGATGCTGCCCGACGGCTCGTTGCAGGCCCGGGACCGAGGAACCCCGCAGGGTTCCGCGGTCTCGCCCGTGCTCGCGAATC
>NZ_QHHV01000376.1:0-6915 GCF_003947245.1 Actinoplanes sp. ATCC 53533
ACATCATCACGATGGGAAAGTCAGCCTTCTCGGCGTCGATAAGCTCGTAAACGTCGCTTACCGATGATCCTGAGCGAAGAAGGCCGCCGCTTTTTTCAGGAACTCGTTCTGCAGCCGCAACTCCCGGTTCTCACGTTCGAGTTCCTTCAACCGCGCCCGATCCGGCAAAGCCAGGGGCTGTTCTTCCACAGGGTGACTCTTCCTATACGCGCTGACCCAATTACCGAGAGTGCCGTCCAACAAGCCGAGTTCCCGCGCGACGACCGCGATCGGACGTGACGTCTCGATCACCATCTTCACCGCCTCATCGCGGTACTCCTGCGAGTAGGACCGTTTCTGCCGCGCCATGCCCATCTCCATCCCAGACCGAGATCATATTAGATCCCCTGTCCGGAAACTTCGTGGCAGCTCAGAACAGGCGATGGCCGACGCACACCCAGTCCCACCACAACACCGCATCCACCCACGACCGCAACCCACACGGCCCCATTTACCCAGCCCCACGGCGCCCCCGAACGGGGGCACGGATGACTTTGCTCTGCTTCCCGATAGGAAACACCCGGGTGGGGATGTACGGCTTCCACTTTCGGTTGCTGCCGGGTGTCGGCCGAGGGTGTTTCCGATGGGGAAGCAGAGCAAAGCAGGCGTTTAGGGGTCTGTCGCTGGGCGGCGAGACCCGGCGATCGAGACCCGGCGATCAAGACCCGGCGATCAAGACCCAGCGATCAAGACCCAGCGATCGACCTGGCACCTGGCCCGCAGCCGGGGGACATGAACCCGCCGTAGCCGTGTTGGCCTGCATCGCCGCTGCCCTCGGCGACCGAGCACCGCGAGGACGACGCGGTTGAGGACGGCGCCGGGTTCGTCCCGGTGACCGCCGCCGGCAAGGCCCGCGCCCTCGCCCGGCCCGCACCCGCGTCCCGGATTCTGCCCGCCGCCGGTTCCGCCGAAGAAGCGTGGGAAACCGACGCCGGTCGCAATGTCGATGCCCGTTCCCGACCGTCCGCGGTCGCCGCCACGTCGGCTCGGCGTTGGTGAGCGGGTTCGGGGTCAGCCGGCCGGGGACGCGGGCGTGGCGGGGATCGGCTTGCCGAGCATGGTGCAGACCGCGGCGGTCACCAGGGCCTGGTTGGCGGCGCCGGTCTTCGGTGGGGTCAGCCCGAAGATCGTGGCGGTGAGGACCGAGACCGTGCGCCGGCCGGTGGCGTCGGTGTAGTTCTCGCTGGAGTAGCCGGGGACCTGGCCGCTGTGGCCCCAGACGGTGCCACAGGGGGTTACCACCTGCTCCAGGCCGAGCCCGTACCGGCGGTTCGGGAACTCGGACTCCTCGGCGACGGTGGTGCGCATCTGCTTCAGCTGGGCGGGCGGCAGGAGCTTGCCGGACAACAGCGCGCTGTCGAAGCGGGCCCAGTCCCGCGCGGTGGAGACCATGCCGCCGGCGGCGCCCAAGGTGCTGGTGTTGATCCAGGTGGTGTCGACGTATCCCGCCGGCCGGGCCGGGCCGGCGAAGGTGGTTCCGGCGGGGGTGCCCGGGGGCAGCAGCGCGGCGATGCGGCTGGCGTCGGGTTCGTAGCCGTGGGCGAGTGCGGGACTCTTCGTGCTGTCGGAGTCGGTGCCGGTGACCAGGTAGGTGTTCTTCAGGTGCAGCGGCCCGGCGATCCGCTCCTGGATCAGGTCGCCCAGGGTGTGTCCGGTCGCCTTCTCGGCGACCAGGCCGAGCGCGACATAGTTGGTGTTGCTGTAGGAGTAGCCCGTGCCGGGCGCGAACAACGGGTCGTGCCGGGTGGCGGCGGCGATCAGCTCCCGGGGCGTCCAGACCCTGGTGTCCTGGCCGGTGAAGGCCTTGAGCACGGCGGCGTCGTAGGTGTAGTTGAACAGGCCGCTGGTGTGGTTGAGCAGCATCCGCACGGTGATCGCGGTCCCGTTCGGGATGAGGCCGGGCAGCCACTCGCTGACCGGGTCGGTCAGCCGGAGCCGGTGTTCGGCGACCAGCTGCAGGATGACGGTGGCGACCATCGTCTTGGTGTTCGAGCCCATCCGGAACTCGTCGCTCGCGGCCAGGGTGTGGTCGGCCCTGGTCCACGGCGCCTGCCGGGCGATCTCGGTCGCCCGGCCGCGGCCGTCGTCGACCCGGACGATCACCCCGGGCGCTCCGGCGTCCACGACCTGCTGGGCGAGGGTGGTCAGCCGGGCCCCGGGGGCTGCCACGGCCCCGGTGCGCTCGACCGCCGCGGGGACGACCGACTGCGGGTCGGCCGCCGTGCCGCAGGCGGTGAGCGTGCTGCTCAGGGCTACGGTCGCCAGAAGCGCCAGACCTGATCGGCGGCGGTGGCGTGCGGACATCGGGTTCGCGGTCATGAGGGAGCCTCCATCAATGGTGGGGAGCCGGTTGATCGGGGGTGTCCGGCCGGCGATTCCAGGCTGCTCGGGCCGGGGACGCGGAACACGGGTGCTGGACCCCACGGAGGGTGGAGGAAACCCCACCGCGCGACCCCCGGCCAACCGGTCATCATCAAGATCTGGCGATGCACGATGATGGAGCGTGATGACCGATTCCAGCGGGATCCCCGGTCCCGGGGTGCGCGCCGCACTGGCCCTGCGGATGAGCTTGCTGGGCTGGTCGCTGGTGCTGGTGCCGGGCTCGGTCCTGGGCGCCGTGCTGGCCACGGTCTGGATCACCTCGGCGTCGGTCGTCGCGCTCGGCGCCGGAATCCCGCTGATCCTGCTCGCGACCGCGCTGGTCCGCTGGTTCGCCGATCTGCACCGCCAGTGGGCCGCCGACCGGCTCGGTGAACCGGTGGCCCGGCCCTACCTGCCGACGCCGGACGCCGGGTGGCCGGTGCGGCTGTGGACGATCCTGCGCGACCCGGCGAGCTGGCGGGACTGGGCCTGGCTGGTGGCCAACTCGATCACCGGTTGGTTCAGCGTCGGACTGTCGCTGGTGCTCTTCCTCTGCGGAGTCATCTACCTGAGCTATCCGCTCATCTACCAGCTGACCCCGCCTCAGGTGTTCCGCACCCCGCTGGGCGAGGGCTTCCGCCTGCACAGCCTCGCCCAGTCGTTCGTGCTGGTCCCGCTCGGCCCGATGTTCTTCCTGCTCTGGTACGCCACCGCGGCGCGGCTGGCGAACCTCAACGCCCGGGTGATCCGCGCTCTGCTCGGCCCGACCGAGCAGGCGCGACTGCGGGCCCGGGTCCAGCAGTTGGCGACCTCGCGGGCCGAGACCGTCGACACCCAGGCCGGCGAACTGCGCCGGATCGAACGCGACCTGCACGACGGCGCGCAGGCCCGGCTGGTGTCGCTGGGCATGAGCCTGGGCCTGGCCGAACAGCTGCTGCCCGGCGATCCGCAGGGCGTCCAGCAGCTGCTGGCCGAGGCCCGCGAGTCGACCTCCAGCGCCTTGACCGAGCTCCGCGACCTGGTACGCGGCATCCATCCGCCGGTCCTGGCCGACCGCGGCCTGGACGGCGCCCTGCAGGCGCTGGCCCTGGTCAACCCGATTCCGACCACAGTGCTGACCCGGCTGCCGGGACGGCTGCCGGCACCGGTGGAGTCCGCGGCCTACTTCGCCGTCGCCGAGGCCCTGTCGAACGCCATCAAGCACGCCCGGGCCCAGCACATCCGGATCACCGTGGAGTTCGCACCCGACCAGGGCAGCACCGCGGGCGACCTGACGATGCGGGTGTCCGACGACGGCCGCGGGGGCGCCTCGATCGACGCCGGCACCGGCCTGCGCGGCATCGCCCGCCGCCTGGCGGCCTTCGACGGCACGCTGACCGTCGAGAGCCCGCCGGGCGGACCCACCGAGATAAGGATGTCGCTGCCGTGCGCATCGTCGTAGCCGAGGACCTCGCCCTGCTCCGCGACGGCCTGATCAGGATCTTCCAGGCCAACGGCTGCGAGGTCGTCGAAGCCGTCGACACCGGGCCCGCCCTGATCCGGGCGCTGACGACGCACCGTCCCGACGTCGCCATCGTCGACGTGCGGCTGCCGCCGACCTTCACCAACGAGGGCCTGCGCGCCGCGATCGACGCCCGCCGGCAGATTCCAGGGCTGCCCATCGTCGTGCTCTCGCAGTACGTCGAGCAGCTCTACGCCAGGGAGCTGATCTCGGACCGGGCGGGGGCGGTGGGCTACCTCCTGAAGGACCGGGTCATGGACGTCGAGCGGTTCGTCACCGACGTCCGGCAGGTCGCCGCCGGCAGCACGGTCATGGACCCCGACGTCGTCAGCGCCCTGCTCACCCACCGCTCCACCGACCCGATGCTCCTGAAGCTCAGCCCTCGGGAGCACGAGGTCCTCGCCCTGATGGCCCAGGGCCGCTCCAACGCCGCGATCGCCGCCCGGATGTTCGTCACCGACAAGACCGTCAGCAAACACAGCAACAGCATCTTCACCAAGCTCGGACTGAAACCCTCCGGGGACGACAACCGGCGCATCATGGCAGTCCTCGCCTATTTGGAAGGCTGAGCGGGGTCGGCAGGCTGAGCGGATCGGCCGGCTGAGCGGATCGGCCGGCTGAGCGGGTCGGCGCCGGCGAGCTCATCGCCCGGCGCGGGAACCGAGCAGAGCGCCCAGGCCGCCGACGCGGTGCAGCTTCTGCCAGCCGAGCCGGATGCCGCCGAGCGCGGCGAGGGTGGACTGGATCAGGACCAGATACATCATCTGCCGGTAGACGAACTGCTGCAGCGGCACCCGCCAGATCGGACGCAGCGACTCCTGGTCGAGCCGGAACGCGTAGCCGGTGGCTATCACCTGGGTGCTGAGCACGGCGAGCCAGACCGCTGCGGTCACCAGCGGGTCCAGGAAGAGCAGGCCGTAGATCAGGAAGACGTCGATCAGCGGGGAGAGCAGCGGCATCAGGGTCTGGAACAGGGTCAGGTTGAGCAGGCCCAGCCGGCCGGACCTGCCGCCCGGGCCGCGTTCGACCAGGGCCCGGCGGTGCTTCCACATCGCCTGCATGGTGCCGTAGCACCACCGGTAGCGTTGCCGCCACAGCTGGGAGACCGTGGTGGGAGCCTCGGTCCAGGCCCGGGCCCGCTCCTCGTAGACGACCCGCCAGCCGGCCCGGATGATCGCGATGGTCAGGTCCGTGTCCTCGGCGAGGGTGTCGTCGCTGAGGCCGTTGACCTGCCGCAGGGTCGAGGTCCGGAAGGCGCCGATGGCGCCGGGGACGGTCGTCATGCAGCCCATGACGTCGTGGGCGCGGCGGTCGATGCTGAATCCGACGACGTACTCGATGTGCTGCCAGAGCGCGATCATGCCGGACCGGTTGGCGATCTTCGCGTTGCCCGCGACGGCGCCGACCCGCGGGTCGGCGAAGGGCTGGACGAGCAACCGTACGGTGTCCGGCTCGAAGACGGTGTCACCGTCCATCATGACCACGACTTCGGTGTCGGCGGCCGCGATGCCGGTGTTCAGGGCGGCCGGTTTGCCGCTGTTCGGCTGCCAGATCACGGTCACGTTCGGCAGTCCGAGCTGCTCCGCGATCTCGGCGGTGCCGTCGGTCGAGCCGTCGTCGACCACGATGATCCGGATCGGGTGGGTGCTGGCCGTCAGCGACCGTACGGTGTCGGCGATGCACTCCTTCTCGTTGTAGGCGGGCACGACGACGGTGACCGGCGCGCCGTACGGCGGTCCCCACCCGGCGGGCTGCCGGTTCCCGCCGGCTCGCCGCCGCCCGCCCCGGCGGTTCCGGCGGGCGTGCCGCCGGCCGAGCACCAGCATCACCAGCAGCCGGGCGATGGTGAGGACGCCGAAGGCCAGCAACAGCCACGAGAAGAAGGTGGCCACGGTGGTGGCGATCTGGACGGCGCCGTCGATGGCCGTGCCGAGGAACATCTTGTCGGCGGTGGCGACCGGGTTGACCGTCGCCAGCCCGGCAACGGCGGCCAGGGTGGTGAAGGTGTAGCCGGCCTTCTTGAGGTCGGGGATGACCGTGGCGAGGGCACTGGCGGTCCGGGAGCGGTCGCCGCCGCCGTCGTGGAAGAGCAGGACCGCGCCGGCGCCGTCCGCGGGGGTGACCGCCGTGGCGATGTCGGCCATCGTGGCGTCCTCCTCCCAGTCCCGGCTGTCCAGGTCGTTGACGATGGTGAGGTAGCCGCGTTCGCCCATGTCCCGGATCACGCCCCAGTTGGCGTTGTCCAGCGCGGCCACCGTCGAGGAGTAGGGCGGCCGGAAGATCACGCTGGTCTCCCCCGTCGCGCCGGCGAGCGCCAGCTGGGTCTCCTGCATCTCCAGCGAGCGGCGCCGCTCGTTCTTGTCGGACAGGTCGGGATGGGTGAACGTGTGGATGCCGATCTCGTGGCCGGCGTCGCTGACCTGCCGCACGACGTCCGGGTACCGGCTGATCGCCGAACCGATCATGAAAAAGGTGGCGGGTACGTCGTACTCGGCCAGGACCTTGACGATCTCCGGGGTGTACCGCGGGTCCGGGCCGTCGTCGAAGGTCAGCACGATCTGCCGGTCCGGCACCGAGACCGTGCTGGTGGTGGTGCCGTCGGTCTGGATGATCGGCCCGCCGGTGAGCGCCGTGGCGGGCACCTCGTCGGTCTCGGCGGTCGAGGCCGTCGCCCCGTCCTCGGCGAAGTCGCCCTTCACCAGTCCGTTCACCAGCAGCATGCTGGCGAAGAGACCGACCAGCAGGGAAAAGATCAGCCACCGGGGCCTGGGCACGCGGAGGCGCCGGGTCGGCCGTACTCGCGGTGCGGGCGGTGCCTGCTTCGACGGATAGACGGTCACAGGTGTCCTCTCGATGCTCGCCGGCGGCGCGAGGGATGATGGGTATGTAACAATGTTGCGATGTATCCGCTAAGACGAACCGTCGCCTGCCTCGCCGTGAGCACGTCGCTGCTGGTCGGCGCCTGCGACAGCGGACCCGCCGCGAGCGTCGCCGCCCCGGCCGACCCCACCGCC
>NZ_QHHV01000377.1:0-2641 GCF_003947245.1 Actinoplanes sp. ATCC 53533
GCGTGGATCTTCGGCACGAGCTGCTCGCGGACGGCGGCGATCGACTCGGCGATCGAGCCGACGTTGCTCGGCTTCGTGACGTAGTCGGTGGCGCCGGCGGACAGCGCCTCCAGCGTCGCGCTCGCCCCGGCCGCGGACAGCGTGCTGAACATGATCACCGGCAGGTGCTTGTGCCGCTTGCGCAGCTCCCGCACGGCGGCGATGCCGTCCATCTGCGGCATCTCGATGTCCATCGTGACCGCGTCCGGCTTGAGCTGATCGATCTTCGCCTGGGCGAGCAGACCGTTGGCGGCCGTGCCGACCACCTCGATGTCCGGCGCGCCGGTCAGCGAGTCGACGATGAGCCGGCGGACGACCACGGAGTCGTCGACGACCAGAACTCTGATCATGAAGTCACCGGCCCCTTCACCCGAGCCACGCCGGGCCGAGCGCCGCGACCACCGGCGCGAGCAGCCGATGGGCCGTGGCGGTGTCCAGCAGGTCCCGGACGACCAGGGCCTGCACCGCGCCGCTGAGCATGTTCCAGACGCCGCCCGCCCGATCGGCCAGCGGGATCGCGGCTGTGTCGATCGCCTGCACGAGCAGCATCTGGGCGGCCGCGGCCGTCCGGACCCGGTCGGACAGGTACGCGGCCCAGGAGGCCGAGTGCACCGCCGGGGACCACCCGCCGGCGTTGCGCCGCGCGTCCTCGGCGGACTGCACCAGCCGGGCCAGGTCGTTCGCCCGGATCGAGCGCAGCCTGTCCAGCAGGGCCGACACCGCATAGTGGTGTGGGCCCAGGTCGATCGGCTGGCCCGCGGGCAGCTTGCGCAGCGCGGACACCCAGCCCGCGCCGAGCATCCGGCGGCTCGTGTCGTCGAGCACCTCACGCAGGTAGCTGGCCACCGCGGCGTCGCAGAGCAGAGCCGTCGCCGAGGCGGCCGTCTCGCTCTGGGTGGCGTCGCGTCCGGTGCCCTGCCAGGTCCAGGCCATCACGTCATACCGCAGGCAGGTGAGCAGGGAGTCCACCGACCCGATCGGGGCGCGCTCGACCAGGGCCAGCGCGCTGGCCGAGTCGTCGGCCTTCAGACCCTTGAGCGTCGGCATGCGGCGTGCCGCGCTCTCCACTTCGACCCAGAGCGGCCCGCGGACACCCTCATCGGGCAGCCGCTCGGCCAGCACCGGCAGGTCCCCGACGCTGAGGCGCAACGCGCGCAGCAGCACCTCGGCGGTCGCCGACCCACCACCGAGGCGGGTCAGGTCGAAGCCGAGGACGGGGGCGCTGACGAGGCTGTACATCAGGTGGTGGCTCGATAGGTGTCGACTGCCTGGTTCACGTCCAGCGCCAGCATCAGCCGTCCGTCCATCTTGAACGTGCCGGTGACCAGCTCCCGGGTCGGGCCGCTGAGCGTGTCCGGCGGACCCTCGAACGCCTCGTCGTCGAGGTCGACGACCTCGCCGATGCGGTCCACGAGCAGGCTGACCGGCTCGCCGTCACCGCGCAGGATCACGTTCATCACCGGTCCCTGCATGGCCTGGCGGACCAGGCCCAGCTGCACCCGCAGATCAACCGCTGCGATCACCTGGCCACGCAGGTTGAACAGCCCGCCGACGGCCGGCGGGGCCAGCGGCACGGGGGTGTACTCGTTGTAGGAGAGCACCTCCTGCACCGTGTGCACCTCGACCCCGAAGAGCTGGTCGGCCACCTCGAAGGTGGCGAACTGACGGCTCGCCATCTCAGGCCTCCACCAGGATCTCGTCGGCCACCTCGGTATAGAAGTTCGGGTCGGCGGCCAGGATGGCCCGGCGCACGTCGAGCAGCTCAGTCACCCGTTGCTGGATGACCGCGGTGCCGACCAGGCCGTCCTCCTCCGCCTCGCGGCGGGCCGTCGTGGAATTCTCCGCGATGTCGACGATCCGGTCGACGACGAGCGCGACGCTGCGCTCGCCCTCGCTGTAGACGACTACGGACACGGTGTCGCCCTCCTCCGTCTCGCTGTACGCCCCGAGCAGGTGCGACAGGCGCACCAGCGGCAGGATCTGGCCCCGGTACTGCACGACCTCGCGGGAACCGGCGTGCTCGATGCGGTCCCGGGGGAATTCCTCGAGCCGGGTGACCGCGTCCAGCGGAATCGCCACCCGGCGTTCACCGACGGCCGTGACCAGCAGTCGCTCGCCGTTGGCGGGTCCGCCGGTGGCACGCGAGGTGCCCACCAGGTTGCCCCGATCGGACTCGGCGGACAGTTGCGAGCGCCGGGCGAGCGAGGAGACGTCCAGGATCAGGCCGACCTTGCCGTCGCCCAGGATGGTGGCGCCGGCGTACAGGCCGATGTCCTTGAACCTGCTGTTGAGCGCCTTGACCACCACTTCCTCGGTGTTCAGGACGCGGTCCACGACCAGGCCGAAGCGGCGCCCGTCGGCGTGCAGCACCATGATGTAGACGCCCTGGTCACCGCCGACGTCGAGGCCGAGCGTCCGGTCCAGCCGGACCAGCGGCAGCAGCTTGCCGCGCAGCCGGTAGACCGGCGCGCCGGAGGCGTACTCGATCTTCGTGGACTGGCCGTCGATGAAGACCAGCTCCAGCACGGCCACCTGCGGCACCACGTAGCGCTGGTCGCCGCAGTCCACGGTCAGCGCCTGGATGATGGCCAGGGTGAGCGGG
>NZ_QHHV01000378.1:0-2941 GCF_003947245.1 Actinoplanes sp. ATCC 53533
GGTATTCGATGCCGTTCCAGGGCTCGACCGTGTCCGCCGATTGACGGCCTCTCCCGACACGCTGTTGCGGGAGATCGGTCTGCTGCGGTGACGATGACATCCACAACGGGCGGGAGCCGACGATGATGACACCGACAGGCGACGAGGTCGAGGCCTCGATCCAGGCGCTGCATCGTGACGCCGGCGTGTGGTCTGGGATGGCCAACCAGTTGGACGCGTTCGGCCAGGTCGCGCGGGGCCTTTCGCTGAGTTCGTTCGAGTTCAGCGGGCTCGGTCATCTGGCCGGACTGGACGAGATCTACGCCTCGTTGCAGGAGCGGGTGGTCACTCTCCTCGACCAGGGCAGCACGAACTTCGACAACATCGCGGGTGCGTTACACAAGTCCGCCGATGACTACGACCAGGACGAACGTAACGCCGTCCACCGGCTGAAGAACGTGTACTGAGGGGAACGGGCAAGTTCATGGCTGCTGCTGCCGGTGCGATATCCGAGAGCGAGTTCCGCGAGATGCTCGCCAAAGCGGAGACGCTGATCAACGACGTCAACGCCAACGTTTCGAGCCTGTTCGACCGCAGTAACCGGGCGATGTACTTCCTGCCGCCCGGGCTGTCCGACATCCTGGCGGAGGCGCTGGTAAACCTGCGAGATCTGGTCGCCCGGTTCTTCGAGGAGTACGCGAAGATCATCTACAACCCCGGTTGGCCGTTCGGTCTGATGTCGGCGGCCGACGACTGGACCAACAAGATCGGCGGACCGATCAGCGAGCTGTCGGCGAAGCTGTCAGCGGACCAGATGCGCATCGACAACCACTGGAAGGGCCGCGCCTCGGAGGCCTACGCGGCCGTGGTGCCGGCCCAGCAGAAGGCCATCGACGCGATCAAGGCGACCTCCGACGCCATCGACAGCAACCTCACCAAGACCGCGTACGGCATCTTCGCGCTCTGGGCCGGCATCCTGCTCGCGCTCGTGGCGTACGTCGCGGAGTTGATGGCCGAGGCAGCCGCCGCGGCCACCGTGGTCGGCGCCCCGCCGGCCGCGGCCGGCGCCGGGGTGTCCACCGCGAAGGTCATCGGGCTCGTCGTCGCCTGCGTCGCTCTGTTCGTGACCTTCGTCGGCACCATCGTCGACAGCGTCACCACCCTGAACCAGACCCTGCACAGCGACGGTGCGTTCCCGGACGGCTGGCCGACGTCGACCACCACGGACTTCACCGACGGCAGCCTCAGCGACGGTGACACCACCGACTGGCGGATCAAGACCGATGACTGACCCCCGTCTCCCGCCGAACCCCGTTCCGCCCGGTGGACCCATACCCGCAACAGACATACGGCCGCTACCACCCGGCGGCGGCAATCGGCTACGGGCCCTGTACCTGAGGTTCCTGGTGATAGCAGTCGTCGCGGTACTGATCGTCCTGCCGTTCGTCCTGTTCGCCACAGTCTCGGCGATAGGCGACGACGACCTGGCGACGCTCCTCGTCGGCAGCATCGCCAACACAATCTCGTCGGTCTGCCTCATCGCCGCGCTACTGCGCGGCCGGACCGCCATAAACGGCGACTGGGTGAGCATCCCCACGGCCGTGAGTTCGCGTCGCGTCGCCCGCACAGGCAGCCTCGTGGGCTGGATCGGCGCACTCGCGGTCGTCGCGACCGGCATCACCCAGCACTACCAGCATGTCGACATGACACTCCTGAAAGGAATTGTCCTGGGCGGCGCCGCGCTGATCCCCGCAGTCAGCAACGACAGCGCCAACCGTATGGCTCGACGCACAACCAGGTAAGTGAAGGCGACTACGGCCGGGGCTGGCGGCCGTGCTCGCCCACGGGTCGGAAAAGAGGATTCCAGCGACCTGCCGGGCCAGGTCAAGCCCGTATGCAGACGTAGCACTCGACCTTGTACCGTTCGAAATCCCAGCCGCAGGGTCTGACGTGCGGTTTTGTCCGGCGCCGTCGCCGGTTGTCGTGGTCACGCTGACGTCATGTTCCCGTCGTTCGAGTATCTGATCCTGCGCCAGTTGCTCCAGCTGATGATCCTCGTGCCGCGCGGTGACCGTGCTAACGAGGTGGAGATCCTGGTGCTGCGGCATCAGGTCGCGGTGTTGCGCCGCCAGGTCCATCGTCTCGATCTCGAACCGGCTGATCGGGCGGTGCTCTCCGCGTTGTCCCGGCTGCTGCCGCGGCCGCGGTGGGCGGCGTTGTTCGTCACCCCGGGCTACGCTGCTGCGCTGGCACCGCCGGCTGGTCACCCGCGCCTGGACCTACCCGAGCAGTCCGGGCCGGCCGGCACGTCGGTCCGAGATTCGGGCCTTGGTTTGCGCTTGGCCGCGGAGAATCCAACCTGGGGATGTCGACGGATCCAGGGTGAGCTGGTCGGTCTGGGGTACCGGGTCGCGTCCAGCACAGTGTGGGCGATCCTGACCAAAGCCGGTGTGGGGCCGGCCCCGCGCAGCAGCGGGCCAACCTGGACGCAGTTCCTGACCACCCAGTCCAAAGGGTTACTGGCCTGCGACTTCCTGCACGTGGACACCATCGGTCTGACCCGGGTCTACGTGCTGTTCCTGATGGAGATAGCCACCCGGCGAGTACACATCCTCGGAGTCACCACGAACCCGACGGGCCAGTGGGTGGCGCAGCGGGCTCGCAACCTCATGACCGACCTCGGGCACCGCGTCTCGCAGTTCCGGTACCTGATCCGGGACCGCGACACCACGTACACCACCGTATGCGACGAGGTGTGCGCCAGCGAAGGCATCGAGATCCTGCGGACGCCGCCACGGGCGCCCCGTGCGAACGCCTACGCCGAGCGCTGGGTGCGCACGGCACGCCGTGAGTGTCTGGACCGGATCCTGATCGACAACCGGCGACACCTGCTCGCCGCACTCGACGAATGCGTCCGGCACTACAACCAGCACAGGCCACATCAAGGTCGTGAGCAACGCCT
>NZ_QHHV01000379.1:0-12209 GCF_003947245.1 Actinoplanes sp. ATCC 53533
CGCCGACCCCGACCCCAGCTCCGGCCCCGACCCMMGCTCCGGCCCCGACCCCAGCTCCAGCTCCGGCTCCGGCCTGAGCCTCCATCTCGCCGACCCCGACCCCGACCCCAGCTCGGGCCCCGGCCTCCGTCTCACCGCCGAGCCCGCCGACCCCAGCCCCAGCCCCGGGCCCAGCCCCGGGCCCAGCCCCGGCCCGGGCCTCCGGGAGACGGCTCGCCCGGCGCAGCAGCAGCCCGGCCTGCTCCCGCTCGCCCGCCAGCCAGGCCTGGCGGGCGGCGGCCACCAGCGCTCCGGCGGCGGCCCGCATGCCCGTGGTCAACTCGGCGGCGTAGCGATACGCGACGGAGGCCGTTCGGGGTGGCCCGTCGGGCGCGGCAGCGAGCAGTTCGCGGGACAGCGCCTCGTCGGTGCCCGCCGTCGCGGCGGCGCGGTGCACCAGCCCGCGCAGCCGTTCGCCGCGCCGGGCCAGCACGTCGGCGAGCAGGGCGTGTGCGGCGCGGCGGCGGGCCAGCGGGGCGTCGTAGTAGATCACCGCGCGCAGCACCGCGGGGGTGAACTGGACGGTTCCGGAGGCGACCGCGACCAGGCCGGCCTGCTCGGCGACCGACAGGGCCTCCGCGACGCCGGCGGCCAGCAGTTCGCCGGGGGCGAGGTCCGGGTCGGTCGCGGCGAGCAGCAGGGCGCCCCGGGTACGGCCCGGCAGGATCGCCAGCGCGGCACGGCACCGGCGGCCGAGGGGACCGCCGGCGGGCAGGGTGCAGGGTGGCGGTCGCGTGCCGCGTACCTGTTCGGGGGTCAATGCCCCGGCCAGCTCGCGCAGCACGTCCGGGTCTCCCCCGGCCAGCCCGAGCACCGCCGCGGCGAGTTCGGCGGGCAGGCCGGGGACCAGGCCGGCGAGCAGCGTGCGGAGCGCGTCGTCGGCACGTGTGACGGCCCGGTCGTACCGGAAGGCTTCTTGCACTATTGGTGCAATTACCATGCGGCCCAGTGTCGGTCACTCACCCCTGCCGGGGCAAGCACCCGGATACCGCTGCCGATCAGGCCGGCTTGATCCAGTCGAAGGTGCGCTCGACGGCGCGCCGCCAGTTGTCGTACTCGCGGTCGCGCACGACCGGGTCCATCGCCGGCATCCACTGGGCCGCGCGGTGCCAGTTGCGCCGCAGGTCCTCGAGGTCCGGCCAGTGCCCGACGGCCAGGCCCGCCGCGTACGCGGCACCCAGCGACACCGTCTCGCTGGCCAGCGGGCGGACCACCGGCACGTCCAGCACGTCCGCGATGAACTGCATCAGCAGGTTGTCGGCCGTCATCCCGCCGTCCACCTTGAGCGTGGTCAGGGCGAGTCCGGAGTCGGCGTTCATCGCGTCGACGACCTCGCGGGTCTGCCAGGCGGTTGCCTCCAGCACCGCCCGGGCCAGGTGTCCCTTGGTGATGTACGAGGTCAGGCCCACGATCGCCCCCCGCGCCTCGCTGCGCCAGTGCGGGGCGTAGAGGCCGGAGAAGGCCGGCACGATGTAGCAGCCGCCGTTGTCGGTGACCGTCCGGGCCAGGGTCTCGATCTCCGGCGCGCTGGCGATCAACTCCAGCTGGTCGCGGAACCACTGCACCAGCGAGCCGGTGATCGCGATCGAGCCCTCCAGCGCGTACTGGGCCGGTTCGCCGGCGATCTGGTACGCGACCGTGGTGAGCAGCCCGTGCGTCGAGCGCACCAGCTCCGTACCCGTGTTGAGCAGCAGGAAGCTGCCGGTGCCGTACGTGCATTTGGCCTCGCCGGGGGTGAAGCAGGTCTGCCCGAACAGGGCGGCCTGCTGATCGCCCAGCGCGGCGCCGATCCGGACCCCGGGGAACGCCGCCGTCGCCGTGCCGAACACCCCGACCGACGGCCGGACCTCCGGCAGCATGGCCCGCGGCACGCCGAAGAACTCGCAGGCCTGCGCGGACCACCGCAGGGTACGCACGTCCAGCAGCAGGGTCCGGCTGGCGTTGGTCACGTCGGTGACGTGCAGGCCGCCGGTCAGGTTCCAGATCAGCCAGGTCTCCATCGTGCCGAACAGCACCTCCCCGCGTTCGGCGCGCTCGCGCAGGCCGGGGGTGCGGCCCAGCAGCCAGGTCAGCCGCGGCCCGGAGAAGTAGGTGGCCAGCGGCAGCCCGCTGCGGTGCTGCACCTCCTCCGCGCCGGGCTCGCCGATCAGCGTGTTGACCAGGGTGTCGGTGCGGGTGTCCTGCCAGACGATGGCCCGGCCGATCGGCACCCCGGTGCGCCGGTCCCACAGCACGGTCGTCTCGCGCTGGTTGGCGATGCCGACGGCGGCGACCTGCTCGGCGGTGATCCCGGCCCGGCTCAGCGCCAGCGAGGCGAGCCGCTCGACGTTGCGCCAGATCTCCGCCGCGTCGTGCTCCACCCAGCCGGGGCGCGGGAAGTACTGCTTGTGCTCCTGCTGGGCCAGGGAGACGAGTTGGCCGCGCCGGTCGAACACGATGCATCGCGTCGACGTGGTGCCCTGGTCGATCGCGATCACGTAGCGCTCGGTCATCGTTCCCTCCCCCTCCGATGTGACGAACCCTTTCGATGTGACGAACCCTTTCGATGGGACGAACCCTTTCGACGGGCGAACCCCTCTGATGGGACTAATCTCTCTGATGGGACGAACCGGACTCAGTGCCGGGCGGCCCCGAGATCCCGGGAGACCGCGCGGGCGGCGTCCCGGACATAGCCGACCAGTCGCTCGTGCGGCCGGTACCTGGTGTCGCAGATCCGTTCGACGAGGCCGGAGATGCCGATCGCGCCGACCACGAGGCCGCCGTACCCCCGGATCGGCGCGGCGACAGCCGCCTGGCCGAGGGTGAGCTCCTCGATCTCGGCGGCCCAGCCGGCCACGCGCACCTCGTCAAGGGCGGACGCCAGGTCGCGCGGCGCCACCACCGTGCGCCGGGTGAACTGCTCCAGCTCGGTCGCCGGCCCCGCCGACCGGTACGCGAGCAGCACCTTGCCCAGCGCGGTGGCGTGCAGCGGCAGCAGCGTGCCGACCTCCAGGGTCTGGAACGTGTCGTCAGGACGGAAGACGTGGTGCACGACCAGCACGCGTCCCTGCAGGACGGTGCCGATCCGGACGGCCTCGCCGCTGCGCGCGGCGAGCGGGTCCGCCCAGTTGATCGAGCGGGAGCGCAGTTCGTTGATGTCCAGATAGCTCGTACCCAGGTGCAGCAGGGCCGCGCCGAGCTGGTACCGGCCCGACACCCGGTCCTGTTCGACGAAGCCGACGTGCTGCAGCGTGCGCAGAATGCCGTGGGTTGTCCCCTTGGCGAGATCGAGGGACCGGGCGATCTCCCCGAGGCCCAGCCGGCCCGTGCCACCGGCGAGCATCCGCAGGATCGCGGCCGCTCGTTCGATGGACTGCACCGTCCCGGGCATGTTTCGGATGCTATGCCACTGTGTGACGACCCGCTCACTGGCGCCGTTCGACAATGCCGAACGCCGTTCATTGCTGCCCGTTGGGGACGTCCTTAGCGTCTGAGCCAACCCGCGGCGGAAAACCCATGGCAGTTCGTTGTTGAGCACATCGGACCCTGGAGGGCCACATGGCAGAACGACTCAAGATCCCGGGAATGCTCGGCGAGCTCGCCGCCGAGTTCGCCGGGACCATGATCCTCATCCTCTTCGGCGTCGGCGTCGTCGCGCAGGTGGCGGGCGGCGGCATCGGCGATCACGACAGCATCGCCTGGTCCTGGGGCCTCGGCGTCATGCTCGGCGTCTACGTCGCGGGCCGGATCAGCGGCGCGCACCTCAACCCCGCCGTCACCATCGCGCTCGCGGTCTTCAAGGGCTTCGAGTGGCGCAAGGTCGCACCGTACTCGCTGGCGCAGTTCCTCGGCGCCTTCGTCGCCGCCCTGCTCGTGCGTTGGAACTACACCGAGGTGCTGCACGCGGCGGACCCCAACCTGACCATCAAGACCCAGGGCGTCTTCTCCACCCTGCCGGGTAATGGGACATTGCCGGTCGGCGAGTGGGGCGCGCTGCGCGACCAGGTCATCGGTACGGCCATCCTGCTGTTCATGATCCTCGCGATCACCGATGCCGCCAGCACGCCGCCGGGCGCCAACCTGACGCCGTTCATCATCGGCCTGCTCGTGGTCGGCATCGGCATGGCGTGGGGCACCAACGCCGGCTACGCGATCAACCCCGCGCGTGACTTCGGGCCGCGACTCGCCAGCTTCCTGACGGGATACGGTGGCGCGTTCCGGGATCAGACGGGTTATCTGTACTTCTGGATCCCGATAGTCGGGCCGATCGTCGGCGGGATCGTCGGCGCCGGGCTCTACCAGGGCCTGGTGGGCCGGTTCCTGCCGTCCGCGGCAGCACAGGAGCCGGGCGAACTCCCGACCCAACGAACTGAGAGCGTGGAGGCAAACCGTGGCTGACTTCGTCGGTGCCGTCGATCAGGGCACCACCAGCACCCGCTTCATGATCTTCGATCACGGCGGCAACGAGGTCGGCCGCCACCAGCTGGAGCACCAGCAGATCCTGCCGCAGGCCGGCTGGGTCGAGCACAACCCGATCGAGATCTGGGACCGGACGGTGTCGGTCATCCGCACCGCCATGCAGAACGCGAACCTGCAGGCCAGCGACCTGGCCGCGCTGGGCATCACCAACCAGCGCGAGACCACCGTGGTGTGGGACCGGCGCACCGGGCGGCCGTACTACAACGCGATCGTCTGGCAGGACACCCGCACCGACCGGATCGCCTCGGCGCTGGACCGCGACGGGCGCGGCGACGTGATCCGCCGCAAGGCCGGCCTGCCGCCCGCGACCTACTTCTCCGGCGGCAAGATCCAGTGGATCCTGGAGAACGTCGACGGGGTGCGCGCGGCCGCCGAGCGTGGCGACGCGATCTTCGGCAACACCGACAGCTGGCTGCTCTGGCACCTCACCGGCGGGATGGACGGCGGCAACCACATCACCGACGTGACCAACGCCAGCCGCACCATGCTGATGAACCTGGAGACCCTCGACTGGGACGACGAGCTGCTGTCGTTCTTCGACATCCCCCGGCGGATGCTGCCGGAGATCCGGCCGTCGTCGGACCCGAACACCTACGGCATGGCCCACGCGCCGGGCCCGCTGGGCGGCGACGTCCCGCTCACCGGCGACCTGGGCGACCAGCAGGCGGCCACGGTGGGCCAGGTCTGCTTCGCGCCCGGCGAGGCCAAGAACACCTACGGTACGGGCAACTTCATGCTGCTCAACACCGGTACGGAGCTGGTCCGCTCGAACCACGGCCTGCTCACCACGGTCTGCTACAAGTTCGGCGACGCGGCCCCGGTGTACGCCCTGGAGGGCTCGATCGCGGTGACCGGCTCGGCCGTGCAGTGGCTGCGCGACCAGCTGCACGTCATCAACGCGGCCTCGGAGAGCGAGACCCTGGCCGCCTCGGTGCCGGACAGCGGCGGCGTCTACTTCGTGCCCGCGTTCTCCGGGCTGTTCGCGCCGTACTGGCGCTCGGACGCGCGCGGGGCGATCGTCGGGCTGTCGCGCTTCAACACCGACGCGCACCTGGCCCGGGCCACCCTCGAATCGATCTGCTACCAGAGCCGCGACGTGGTCGAGGCGATGGCGCAGGACTCCGGCGTGACGCTGGACGTGCTGAAGGTGGACGGCGGCATCACCGTCAACAACCTCTGCATGCAGATCCAGGCCGACGTGCTGGGGGTGGCGGTGAGCCGGCCGGTGGTCGCCGAGACGACCGCGCTGGGCGCCGCGTACGCCGCCGGGCTCGCGGTCGGCTTCTGGAAGAACACCGACGAGCTGCGGGAGAACTGGAACGAGTCCCAGCGCTGGCAGCCGGAGTGGTCCGCCGAGCAGCGCGAGCAGGGGTACGGCCAGTGGAAGAAGGCCGTGAAACGCACTCTCGATTGGGTCGACGTTGACTGACATGACGCTCTCTCCGGCCGGCCGGGAAGCGGCGCTGTCCGCCCTGGCCGGCCAAGAGGTCGACGTGCTCGTCGTGGGTGGCGGGGTGGTGGGCGCGGGCAGCGCCCTCGACGCCGCCACCCGCGGGCTGTCCGTCGGCCTGCTCGAGGCGCGCGACTTCGCCTCGGGCACGTCCAGCCGGTCCAGCAAGCTGATCCACGGTGGCCTGCGCTACCTGGAGATGCTCGATTTCGGCCTGGTCCGGGAGGCGCTGCGGGAACGCGGCCTGATCCTGACCCGGCTGGCGCCGCACCTGGCCCGGCCGGTCCCCTTCCTCTATCCGCTGCGGCACCGCGGCTGGGAACGCGTGTACGCCGGCGCCGGGGTGCTGCTCTACGACACGATGGCCGCGGCGGCACCCGGCCTGCCCCGGCACCGGCACCTGTCCCGGCGCGGGGCGCTGCGGGTGTGCCCGGCGCTGCGCCGGGACGCGCTGGTCGGCGCGCTGCAGTACTACGACGCCCAGCTCGACGACGCCCGGCACACCATGTTCCTGGCCCGCACGGCCGCGGCCTACGGCGCGTCCGTCGCCTCCCGCACGGAGGTGGTCGGCTTCCTGCGCGAGGGCGAGCGGGTCACCGGCGTCCGGGTGCACGACCTGGAACACGACCGGACCTTCGAGGTACGCGCCCAGCAGGTGATCAACGCGACCGGGGTGTGGACCGACGACACCCAGGCGCTGGTCGGCGAGCGCGGCCAGTTCCACGTCCGGGCGTCCAAGGGCATCCACCTGGTCGTGCCCCGCGACCGCATCCAGTCCTCCACCGGGCTGATCACCCGCACGCCCACCAGCGTGCTGTTCATCATCCCGTGGGGCCGGCACTGGATCATCGGCACCACCGACACCGACTGGGCGCTGGACAAGGCCCACCCGGCCGCGTCCAGCACCGACATCGACTACCTGCTCGACCTGGTCAACGGGGTGCTGGCCACCCCGCTGAGCCGGACGGACGTGCAGGGCGTCTACGCCGGCCTGCGCCCGCTGCTGTCCGGGGAGTCGGAGTCGACGTCGAAGCTGTCCCGCGAGCACACCGTGGCCAGCCCGACGCCGGGCCTGGTCGTGGTGGCGGGCGGCAAGTACACGACGTACCGGGTGATGGCCAAGGACGCGGTCGACGCCGCGGTGCACGGGCTGGGCCGCTCGGTGCCCCGTTCCTGCACGGAACGGGTGCCGTTGCTGGGCGCGGAGGGCTACCCGGCGCTGTGGAACCGCCGCCGCCTGCTGGCCGAGGAGTCCGGCCTGCACGTGGCCCGGATCGAGCATCTGCTGGGCCGCTACGGCGCGCTGGTGCACGAGGTGCTCGACCTGATCGCCGACGACAAGGACCTGGCCCGCCCGGTCGAGGGCGCGGAGGACCACCTGCGCGCGGAGCTGGCGTACGCGGCCAGCCACGAGGGCGCCCGGCACCTGGAGGACGTGCTCACCCGCCGCACCCGGATCTCGATCGAGACCTTCGACCGCGGCCTGGCGGCGGCGCCGGTGGCGGCGGAGCTGATGGGCGCGGCGCTGGGCTGGACCGACGAGCAGCGGCACCGGGAGGTCGAGCACTACCGGCTGCGGGTGGAGGCGGAACGGGCCTCGCAGGAGCAACCGGACGACGAGACGGCGGACGCGGCCCGCCTCGGCGCACCGGACGTCGTGCCCCTGCAGGTGCGGTGACGCCGACGGAGAGACACCGATTGACGATGGTGAATGGCTGGTCCTACAGTGCGTCATGGGCGCATCCGCCGGACCGGCCACTCACCCCCCGACCCGCGGGCTGCTGACCCGCGGGCTGCTGACCCGCGGGCTGCTGACCCGCGGGCTCCTGACCCGCGGGCTGCTCGGCGCCGGCCTGGCCACGCTCTTGCTGGCCGCTGGGGCCGCCGCGCTCCGGCCGGCGCCCGCCGAGGCGGCCGCGGCTCCACCGGTGCTGCTCAGCGACGACTTCCAGGACGGTGCCGCCGACGGGTGGCGGACGTCCGGCGGGCTCTGGTCGGTGGCGGCGGACGAGACCAGCGTGCTGCGGCAGACGACGATGAGCGGCCGGGCCGTCGCGTGCGCCGGGGACCCGGCGTGGGCCGACTACGCGGTGACCGCCCGGGTCAAGCCCTTGACGATGAGCGAGCCCCAGTCGTCGGCCGGGGTGCTGGCCCGCGTCCAGCCCGACGGCAGCCACTACTACCTGGCGACCCGGGCGGACGGCACGGTGGAACTCGGCCGGGTGACCGGCGGCCGGGCCACCGCGCTGGCGTCGGCCGCCTATCCGGCGTACCCGGCGGTCTGGCGCTCGCTGACCCTGGTGGTCAAGGGCGACAGCCTGGTCGGCGTGGTCAACGGCTCGCCGTTACTGACGGCCACCGACACCCGGCTGCGCCGGGGCCGGGCCGGGCTGGCGACCGCGTCCGGCACCGCCTCGTTCGACGACATCCTCGTGCAGTCGTACGCGGCAAGCACTCCGGACACCCAGCCGCCGCTGACTCCCGGCCGTCCGTCCGTCGTGACCGTCACCCCCACCACCGTGACCATCTCCTGGCGGCCGACCGTCGACAACGTCGGCGTCGCGGAGTACGTGGTCTACCAGGGCGAGCAGTTCTACCAGCAGTATCCGGTGCGGACGGTCGCGGGCACCGGTCCGGTCACCCTCACGCTGAACCCGTCCGCGGCCACCATCCACTTCGCGGTCGCGGCCCGGGACGCCGCGGGCAACCTGTCACAGCCCTCGGCCCGGGTCACCATCCCGCAGCCACCCAGCTACCCGAAGTCCGGCGACGACACCGTGGCACCGGGCCCGCCGGGCAACCCGGTGCTGAGCGGACCGAACACCCTGACATGGACGCCGGCCAGCGACAACGTCGGCGTGCTGGAATATCACGTGATCCTGGTCGTCAACCTCGACGAGGTCCGGCTACTGGCGAAGGTGCGCGAGCCGTCAGCGGTGGTCTCGGTCAGCGGCGGCAACCCGATGGTCCGGGTGCTCGCCTACGACGCCGCCTGGAACTCGTCCTCCAGCGCCCTGGTGCCGTACGGCCCAGGCCCGTCCCCTACCCCGGCACCGGGCGCCCGGTAACACCGCCACTTCGCAGCTCAGCGGGTGCGGACCCGGCCCGCCGGCGAGTCGGCTGCCACCACGTCGCCAACGGAAGACCGGCAGCCCGCGGTCGTCAGCCTTCATCCGGGCCGGGCAGGCAGCCCTGCCCTTCCGCTTCGACGACTGCCGCACGCCGGCGGTGCACGACACAGCCGATCCGGCGACCATCGTCGTCGAATTCGAACCGGTCGCGACAATGACCGCGACAGGAGTGTCCGCCGCGGCCACGTTCATCGGTGTGCTGACCGTCCACGAGGGACGGATCTCATGCTGGCGGGAGTATCAGCATCCGCTCGCGATCGCCCGGGCGCTGCGAATCGCCGCGACCTGAGAGCTACCGCCCGTTCACCACGGCGGCGCGGCGCACTGCCGCCGCGCTCAGGCTGCGGACCAGGTCCTCGTGCCCGCTGCCGGTCTCCCAGCCGGTGTCGGCCAGGACCACCACGGCACGCCCGGTCCGGGCGACCACGATGTAGGTGTCCTTGTTCGTCTGGGCATAGTCGAGGTACTCCCGGTGCCGCAGCAGCACGGACTCGTCGCCGGCCACGCCACTGGCGAGGACGGACCAGCCGTTGCCGCAGGTGGCTACGGCCTTGCGTACATCACGCAGGTATCGCTGGGCCCCGTCCGCGGCGTAGGTGGCGACGTCGTTCACGATGACCGTCGGCCTCGACTGGTCCAACGTGCCGATCATGGCCTGGACGGCCCGGTCCGCACGGCGCAGCTTGGCTGACGCGTACGGCCCGCACGGCTGCGGCGGGCGCAACGCCGACCAGTGGTTGTCGGTGACCGTCGTGGTATCGGCCCCGTTCAGGTCCTCGGGCTGCAGCATCGCCGCCGCGGGCACCGAGTACGCCGGCGCGGACGCGACGCGGTAGGCGAGGATCGCCGGTCGCTGGTTGCGCGCGGCCGGCCCGATCAGCGCGACACAGCCCGCTGCCCCCGCCTCGCCGCCGCGGAACCGCGTCTCGTAGTTGCCGCGGGCGTCGGTGACGATGGTGTTCACCGCGCCGCCGTCGAAGTCGCAGCCGCTGTCGTACCCGGTGGCCAGCTTCCGGTGGCCGATCGGCCGGCCGGTGTCGGTGAAGGAGGCCCGGCCGTGGATGCGGAAGCCGCCCCCGGCCAGCAGCGAATAATTGAACGTCAGCGCCGGCCGGTGCGTGCCCCGGACCCGCAGTTTCGGCGATCGCGCGCCGGAGAGCGTGGTGGACAGCTCGTTGCCGGCCTGGTCCGTCGCGCCCACCGAGACGATCCGCACCGTTCCGTTCCAGGTGGACGGCACGTTGACGGTGGCGCTCCAGGTGCCGTCTGTCGCGGTTCCGGAGGTCCGGGTCAGGACCGGGCGCAGCTTCGCCTGGTGGCCCGGCACCGAGCCGAGGACGAGCTGCGGGGACGGGTTCATGTCGTGCGGGTTGTCCAGGACGCCCGACGGGTCGGTGACCCGCATCGACACCCGTACGGGCACGACAGCGAGCCCGCGGACCGAGACAGCGGCACGGGAGAACTTGACGTCCCGCACCTGTGGCGGGGACTTGTCGGCGGAGACGAGCGCCGGACGGTCGGCCGTGCCGCCGGCCCAGACGGGCGGCGTTCCGGTGGCGACCAGGGCCCCGGACAGCGTTGCGGCGACGGTGAGGTAGGCGGCGGTGGTGCCACGGCCGCGGGTCTGTGGTGCTGCTGAACGCATGTGGGGCTCCGCTTTTCTAGTGGACGGTAATTAGTTCGTCCACCGCTTCGCCGTCGTGGTTCACCACTGTCGCCTAGCTGACTGTCGCAGCGCCGCTACGGAACGTGGCACGGACCCGGGAGGTTCATCGGCCCAGGTCAGCGCATACTGAGCGCGGAAAGGAGCCGATATGCACGGTTCCGATATCGAAAGCCTCGCCCGGATCGCGTCCGCCGGCGATCTGGCAGCCCTCAACGTTCTTCTTGTGACAGTCCGCCCGGAGGTCCTGCGGGTGTGTGGCCGCCTGTTGCCCAATCGCGAGGACGCCGAGGAGGCGTGCCAGGACACCCTGCTGGCCGTGGCCCGGGGCCTGCCCCGCTTCGAGGGCCGCAGCGCCTTCCGGACCTGGATGTACCGGCTGGCCACCAACCGGGCCCGCTCGGCGTACCGCCGGTCCCGGGCGTGCGGTCCGGCCGGCAGCGACGACGTGCTGGCCGACGTGGCGGACCAGCGGCGGACCAGCGTGGTCGCGACGACCCGGCTCGACCTGCTCAACGCCCTGGGACGGCTGCGGCCGGAACTGGCGGAGGCGCTGGCGCTGGCGGACGTCGTGGGGCTCAGCTACAGCGAGATCGCGGCCCTGCACCACGTTCCCGAGGGGACCGTCAAGTCGCGGATCCACCAGGCCCGGCGGGAGTTGCGCAAGACGCTGACAGCCTGATGGGGCCACCGTGGCGGTGACCCCATCATCGACAGTGCGCGTTACTTCTCCAGCGAGTTACTGAGTTACTGGTTCAGCGAGCAGGTGGCGAACCGCTCGAGGCCTTCCGGCTTCGGCGCGTTGCGGCCGATCGCCGTCTCGATGCGGTTCAGGACCGCGGTGCGCTTGTCGGCCAGCGGGCCGAGGATCGCGTTCTGGATGAAGTTCGCGCCGCCCTGACCCTGGCTGGTGATCAGCCGCTGGTTGGCCTCGGCGATCTGGGTGTTCAGCAGCTCCAGGTTGCGGGTGACCTCGGCCTGCGCCTGCGCCGGGATGGCCGGCAGGCCGGTCACGGCGGGGCAGTTCACGGTCGGCGCCGCGCCGGCGTTGTTACCACCGGCGTTGTTGTTGCCCGCGTTGTTGTTGCCGGCGTTGCCCGCGGCCGGTACGGAGGCCGGCTCGGGAGCCGCGTTGCCGCCGCCGTTCTGGTTCAGCGAGCAGGTSGCCAGGGCGTTCACGTTCAGCACCGGCTTCGCGGCGTTGCGGCCGATCGCCGTCGCCATCCGGTTGATGGTCGCGACGCGCTTGTCCTTCAGCGGGCCGAGGATCGCGTTCTGGATGAAGTTCGCGCCGCCCTGACCCTGGCTGGCTGATCAGGCGCTTGTTCGCCTCGGCGATCTGGGTGTTCAGCAGCGCCAGGTTGCGCTCGATCTCGCYCTTCGCCTGCGCCGGAACGGCACCCAGGCTGCCGGCCACGGCCGGGCAGTTCACCGTCGGAGCGGTGCCGGCGTTGCCGCCTGCGTTGTT
>NZ_QHHV01000037.1:0-93700 GCF_003947245.1 Actinoplanes sp. ATCC 53533
TGTCTGCAGCAGGGTGTGGATGCGTTGCCCGAGGCGGGGGCTGCCCTTGCGGGGCCGTCCTGATCGGGGCCGGTCGGGTAGCCCGGCGAGGCCCTCGGCGTGGTGGCGGGCGATCCAGGCGCGAACGGTTTTCGGGTCGTAGTGCAGCAGATCGGCGATCTCGCTCGCGGACCAGCCGGCCGCTGATAGCACCACCATCATGATCCGGGTGGCGTTACGCCAAGGCCCGTGCAGGGCGGTAATCAGTTCGGTGTGTTGCTGCGCGGACATGCTGGCGTAGACGTGCGCGGGGCGCATACTGACGGTGACCTCGTCGGGGTTCAGGCTCTTGTGTGGAAACCTGATCCGAACCCGCGGCGGGGTCTTTACGTTGTTATGTCCCTCTTGCTGAGCGTGTCCGCGTACCGCCCGTCACCAGTTACGTACCGGAATTCTGCCTACGTGCTTAGTGAACACCCGCTCGCGGCTCGGTGGGCAGCGCGTCGTCCTCGAAGTTCGCAGTGGCGATCCGTCGATCCACCTGGTCGACGCCTCCACCGGCGTCGGCCTGTTGGTGATCGGCGCTGGTGGCGGTGGCAGTACGGTGCGGCGAGTGCTCCGGCACGCGCACTGCCCGGTCGTCGTGGTCCGGCCGAGCCGCCCGGGCCGGGACGCTCCGTTGGCTGGGCACGTGGTGGTCGGCGTGGACGGCAGCCCAGCGGCGCGGGGCGCAGTGGAGTTCGCCTTCGCGTACGCCGCGGAGCATCACTTCCCGCTGGCCGCCGTGCATGTGTCGGCAGAGAGTCGGGACGACTACTTCTACGACGAGACGACGCTCTCCACTCACTTCGCCACCGAACCGCACGCGCTGGGACTGCTCGCCGAAGAGGTCGAGCCGTGGGCGTTGAAGTACCCGTCGGTGGCGATCCGGCGAGCGGTGATGACCGGCTCGGTCGCCCAGGGCCTGACCCGGGCGGGAACCGGTGCTCGGCTCCTCGTGATCGGCGACAAGCGCCGCGGCATGGTCAGCCGCGCCCGGACCGGCGACATACCGCGCACCGTGTCCGCCGATGCCCCGTGCTCGGTCGCCGCCGTCCCGCTCGGCCGGCCGGAGGGTGAGCCGCTGTGAGCCCGGGCCTGGGCTGTGAGCCCGGGCCTGGGTCGTCAGACCGCGCATGATCGCGTGAGCCGTGTCCAGGAATATCGCGAGGCACTCACCGGCGGGCACTCCATGCCTGCACGACACGCAACTGGCGCAGCGATGTGACGCAGAGCTGGAGGTACACGTTACGCACGTCCGGGGCGGTAAGACCCGGCAGTACTGGCTCCAAGAACTCCACCATCTCCCGGAGCGTCTCCGCAACCACCCGCAGCGCCGCGGACCGGCTAGCCCGGCCTCGTGCCCTGAGCCGCTCGAAGTCGTGCCGAGTCTCGGCTTCGGTGACCAGACGCGGTTCCACGCCCGTTCCCGGGTCACCGGCGCCGTAGCGTTGAAGCAAAATCCGGACAGCGACCAGTTCGCGGGTCTGCGCAGCGACGAGCTCGCCCGGGAACGGGGCATACTCGTCGGCGAAGGCAACCAGCAGGTCATGCGCGATTTTGATCCGTACCGCCACGGCGCGCAGGTGGGCACGCTGAGCGAGATCGATCGATCCAGCCGGCTGATCGAGGACCTCGACGCCGCAGAACCCCGCTCGATCCCGCCAGGCCGCCTCGAGCACATTCGTGTTCGCCTGCCTCACCATGACAAATCCCCTCGGACAGCGTCGCATCGTGCAGCACCTCAGCGGCGGTGCGGCCGCCTGCCTTCGCCCGATCGGCTCTCGGCGGTCAGTGTCCTTCGAGGCGTTTCATCTCCCGCTGGATGCGGCTCTCCGCCGGCTCCGCCGGTGCGTAGACGTCCCAGACGTGGAAGGCGACGCCGATGCCCCAGCCGAACAGGGGGAACATCGGCCAGTAGAAGCCCTCGGGGTTCGTCAGCAGCCAGATGGCGTTCAGGAAGGCGTTCACCAGCAGGTACGCGATGAGATGCGCCTGCAGATCCCGCTTCTTGCGCAGTTGCTCGACGGCCAGTTGCCGCAGCTCGGCCTCGTCGTCCTGCGGGGTCACCCCGCTCGGATGATAAGCGGTCATGGCCTTGCCTTTCTGTACGTGACAGCGGTTCACTGTGCCGTGCAGCCACCGTCGGTAAGTTCCGTGGTGTGCCCTTTCGGACGGATCGGTCATCTCCCGCGTTGCCAGAGCCGGTCGATCAGGTCCTCGATCGCGGGTGACGGCGTCTCCCGGGCTTTCGTGCCTGAGCTGATCGTCGCTCGGCCGCCCGCCGCCGGGCAGAGGCAGCGGCACTGTCCACGCGGGCCCTTGGACCCGCCCGGGTCGAGGGTCCACGCCCATCGGGCGTGGGGCAGCGATCAGCGCAGCGGATAGACGACGCGGGTGAGGTATTCGCTCTCGTCCACCGATCCGGGCCCGGCGAGATATTCCTCCCACATCATGTCGGGCGGCAGCAACCTGCGCCGGTTGAACCAGTGGCTCAGACCCGCGTATGTCTGCGACAAGGTCTCGTAGGACCCGACGTGCAGCGCGCGGACCGCCGGGCCGCCGGGCAGCACTTCACGCACCAACGCGGTGATGAACGCCGGTGCGTCGGTCACGGGGAACCCAACGGTCACATCGAAGTGACCGGCCTCCTCGTTGCGGTACACCGTGACCGGCGGACCGGTCGGGCGGGTGCCCGCCCGGGCGAGCTCACCGGCGACGGCCGGGATCGCACGGGCGAAGAACCCACTCAACTCCGCCACCGTCACCCGCTGCCGCAACCCGACGATCACGCGGGGTTCCAAAGTCACTCTCTCGACGTCGTCCATGGGTTGCTCCGTGACGGCGTTCGTGCCCAATGTGTTCATCGTGACCTCCTCGAGTCACCTACCGTTCACACTCACGCTCCCTCGCCCGGGCCGCGCCGGACAGAGTTCAAGGCCCGTTCGTCCCAGCCGTCGTGACCTCCTGGCGGGCGGCGACTGACCGGGGCGGGTGTTCACCGAGAAGCCGGGTGGCGAGCACCGCGGCCTGGGTGCGGCGTTCAAAGCCCAACTTGGCGAGCAGGCTGGAGACGTAGTTCTTGACGGTCTTCTCGGCGAGGAACATCCGGGCCGCAATCTCACGGTTGGTCAAACCCTCCGCCACGTACTCGAGAGTCCTTCGTTCCTGCACGCTCAGCAGGGACAGTTCGCGGGGCGCCTCGACGCCATGGCGGATGCGTTCGAGGACGCCGAGCCAGACTCGCCGACCACCTCGATGTCGCCGGCGGCCGTCAGCAGATCGACCAGGCCACGACGAACTACCTCGTGGTCGTCAAGCAGAAAGACACGGATCATCACTTCGTAATACCTGCCCCGGCGTTCCGCACCAAGGGCCGAACGGCCCTTGGCGGGACCCTGAAACACCGGGCCGATGGCCTCTGGTCGCGGGCGGCACCACCGATGAATGATGAGCGTGCGACGCCCGACGGGCCCGCCGGATGCGGCACCGAGATGCACACAGCGGTGGCAGAGACCACCAGACCCACCGTCGTCAAGACGGACCATCGGCTGCCGATCCGCCGACCCACCGGGCGTCGCCGTGACTCCGGGCGCGATCAGGGACCCGACCGACCTCAGCACGGGGACAGGAAGGGTGAGACTGTGCGTTCCAGGAAACTGATCGTCGACACCGATGACCTGCTGGCTCTGGAGCCGGGAAGCGCGGACGCGCTGACCGCGGACGGCGGCATCGTCACCATTCGTGCGATCCGCGACAGCGACCGCCGGGCGCTGTCCACACTGTACGGTGACGCATCCCCGGACAGCCTGCGACTACGTTTCTTCGCCCGGCCCAGCGGCGACATCCTCGGCGCGGAGATCGACCGGCTGTGCCAGCCCGAGTCCGACCAGCATGTCGCCATCCTCGCCGCGGAGGGCGACACGCTGGTCGGCGTCGCCGCCTGCGAGCGCACCGACGGCGCGGATGACCGCGGTGAGTTCTCCGTCTTCGTGGCCGACGCACACCGGGGCCGAGGAATCGGAACGCTGCTGCTGGAGGATCTCGCGGCCAGGGCGCATGCCTACGGCATCACCGAACTGACCGGTGAGGTGTTGCCGGGTAACGCCCGCATGCTGCGGGTCGCCCGGGACCTCAGCGCGCGATCCCGGTCGGATCTCCAGGACGGCATCGTCGACATTCGCTTGGCGACGAACTACGACGAGGCCACGCAGCAGGCCATCGACGTGCGAGACCGCACCGCCGAGCGCGCCTCCCTGCGACGGCTGCTCGCTCCCGAATCGGTCGTCGTCGTCGGCGCCGGGCACCGCCGCGGCGGGGTCGGTCACGAAACGCTGCGGGCGCTGCGCGAATACGGCTTCGCCGGTCCGCTGTTCGCAGTCAATCGCAGCGGTAGAGCGGTCGACGGCGTCCCCGCCTACCGATCCATCGCGAAACTCCCGAAGCCGGTGGACCTCGTGGTCATCGCGGTCCCCGCCGACCAGGTCCGTACGGTACTCACCGAGGCGGCCGGGGCCGGCGCGCACAGCGCCGTAGTGCTCAGCGCGGGCTTCGGCGAGGACGGTCCCCAAGGACGCAAGCGGCAGCATGAGCTCCTCCGCCTTGCCCGTGCCCACGGCATCCGCCTGGTGGGCCCCAACTGCCTGGGTGTCATCAACACCGACCCGCGGGTCAGGCTCAACGCCAGCTTCGCTCCGGCACCGCCGCCGGCCGGCGGCCTCGCCGTCGCATCGCAGTCGGGAGCGGTGGCGATCGCGCTGTTGGACAACGCTATCCGCACCGGATGCGGCATCTCCTCGTTCGTATCGCTCGGCAACAAGGCCGACGTCAGCGGCAACGACCTGATCGCGTACTGGTACGACGACCCGGCCACCCATGCCGTCGCGCTCTACCTCGAATCGTTCGGCAACCCCCGCAAGTTCGCCCGTACGGTGCGGGCGCTGTCGCGGCGCAAGCCTGTGCTCGCCCTCAAGAGCGGCCGGTCCGGAGCCGGCCAGCGCGCCGGGGCGTCGCACACCGCCGCCGCAGCCGCGCCCGCGGCCACCGTGGACGCGTTGTTCGCGCAGGCGGGAGTGGTCCGTACCGAGAGCCTCGGTGAACTGCTCGACGCGGCGCGCATCCTCACCGATCAACCACTGCCCGCCGGCAACCGCCTGGCGGTCGTCGGCAATGCCGGTGGTCTCAACGTGCTGGCCGCCGATGCGGCGGAAGCGAGCGGGCTCGCGGTGCCCGCTCTCGGCTCGGCGACGAGGCTGCGAGTCATCGAGGCGGCACCGGGCTCGGCGAGCCCGGACAACCCGATCGATCTCGGTGCCGGGGCATCCCCAGCCGCCTTCGCAGCTGCTGCGGCGGCTGTCGCGGACAGCGGCGAGGCCGACGCGCTGCTGCTCGTCGTCATCGGCACCCGCGCCAACTCGCCGGCCGCCATCCTCACCGCGCTCGGTCCGGTCGTCGATGCCCATCCCGATCTCACCGTCGCCGCGGTGCTCGTCGGAAACCACAACGGCCCGCCGATCCTCGGCCGCCGTGACGCACCGGTGTTCGACCTGCCCGAGCGGGCAGTCGCGGCGCTCGCCAAGGCCAGCTCGTACGCCAGCTGGCGTCGCCAGCCGCTGGGCCGGCGGCCTGAGCTGACCGGCATCGATGTCGATCATGCCCAAACGCTTGTGCGGGATGCGCTGAGGGACAAGGCCGGCTGGCAATCCTATGACCAGACGGCCGCCGTTCTGGCCGCCTACGGCATCGCGATCCTGCCGGCGGTAACCGCCTTGACCAGCGTCGCGGCGGTCACGGCGGCGGAGCGCCTCGGTTACCCCGTAGTGCTGAAGTCGGCCGATCCCGATCTGGTGCACAAGAGCGACACCGGCGGCGTCAGGCTGGGACTCACCGACGCGGCTGCCGTTCGGGCCTCGTTCGAAGGCGTCGCTGCCGCCGGCCGACCTGGTCGGGGCGTCCTCGTGCAACGACAGGTCAAGGCGCCGGTGGAACTCGTCGCCGGCCTGGCTCACGACCCGCTGTTCGGTTCCGTTGTGCTACTCGGTCTCGGTGGAGTCCAGACCGATCTGCTCGACGACCGTGCGCTACGCCTCGTTCCGATGACCGACCTGGACGCCGGCCGGATGTGGCGCAGCCTGCGCTCCGCTCCGCTGCTCACCGGCTACCGCGGTGCAGACCCGATCGACACGGTCGCGCTGGAGGATCTGCTCCTGCGCCTCGGCCGCCTCGCCGAGGACCTGCCTCAGATCGCCGAACTCGACCTCAACCCCGTGCTTGCCGGTCCTGGCGGCGTCGTCGCAGTGGACGCCAAGCTCCGGCTCGCGCCCGTCGGCGCCGAACCGGATGCCATGCTGCGCCGGCTGCGCACGGCGGATCTCCCCTGACAGTCGCACCGCCAGCAGCGGCGATGTCCGCCATCGCTCGCGACCCGGAGGACACCTCAGCGTCACCGACAACAATTCCGCCGCTGGAGGGGCGAAGGTCACCCGGATCCCGGTGACCTTCTCCTCTGCCTGCCAACCGGCGAATTCGGCACAGTCGGAGGTGGACCTGCCGCCGCGTCAGGCATCGGCAGGTCCACGACGAGGAAAGGTGAGTGGGATGCGGCGGACTCGGAAAGAAAGCCTAGCCAAATCGCGTCGGTGCTATTCCCTCGCGATAGCCAACCTGAACAACCGTGCTGACTGCCGCTTCTGGCTCGGCAGGGCCAACGCCTTCGGAGAGATGGCGCGACACTGAACGAGTCTTCACACACGAGGTCACGGGCCGCTCGGCACCACCACTCGGCATCCTCGGCAGGACCAAGTGCCCCGTCCTCGTAGTGCCGTATCACCGCGGCACGATCACCCACACCTTCGCCTTCCGCCGGGCCGCCACGCTCACCGCCGGTAGCCTGGACCTCGAGGTCAGCGGCAAGACCACAACCGTTACCCGGCTGGCCGAAGCCAGCCCGTGGAACAACGGGGCCACCGCGACCATCCGCACGGTGAACTGAGCCGTCCCACGAGCTGCGGTGCCGCTCAGCGGGCGGCGTAGCCGATTCCGGAGCCGATGATGACCCGGTCGTCGTAGTCGAAGGTGAGCTTGTTGATCACTTCGGCGGCGCCGGGCACCTGCCGAGCAAGGCTCCCCGCCGTGGCCGCCGCCGTGGCCCGCTCGACACGGCCGGTCAGGGTCACGACCCCGTCGGCGACCGCGACCTCGAGATTCCCGGCCGGCGCGGCAAGTGCCGCGCCCGCGATCGCGGCGCCCACATCCGCCCGGATGTCGTCGTCCGGGCGCAGGTGCACCTTGAGCAGGTCACCACGGGTCACGATGCCCACCAGTCGGCCCAGGTCGTCGATCACCGGCAGCCGCTTGACCTTCTGGGCGTCCATCAACCGCGCCGCCGCCGGGATCGATGTCCCGGACAGGACGGTCACCGCGGGTGCGCTCATCAGGTCGGCCACGGTCGAGGCGAGGGCCTTGCCGCGTTCGCCACGCTTGCGGCGCCCTTCGAACAGCCGCGGCTCCTCGTCGCCGGCGTACTCGATCTTGCGCAACAGGTCCGCCTCGCTCACCACGCCGCTGACCCGCTGGAACTCGTCGATCACCGGCACAGCACTGATCCGCCGCTCGACGAGCAGGTCGACCACCGACCGGTAGGAGGCAGTCCCATCCACCGACACGACCGCCTCGGTCATCACGTCATCCACTGTCCAGTTCTTCATCACGAACCTCCTTTCACCCGACGTTAGAAGCGCCACGCGGGCACGGGCAGGGCCAGAGGGCCCGACCTTCCCCGCCGGCCGAGGCTTCCGGCCCTTCCCGGGATCGCCGGGCAGACGGGGACTGTCTGGTTCGGTGCTGGAGTCATGCGGCGTACGCGTGCAGTCCGGCCAGGAGCGCGGCGAGGCCTGCCTTGGCGTCGGAGAACAGCATCGCGGTGTGCGGGTCGCTATAGAGCTCGTTGTCGATGCCGGCGTAGCCGTGGCCGAGGGAGCGTTTGATGACGATGACACTCTTGGCCTTGTCCACGTCGAGGATCGGCATGCCGGAGACGGGGTTGCCGGGGCGGCGCGCCGCCGGGTTGGTGACGTCGTTGGCGCCGACGACCAGCACCACGTCAGTGCGGGGGAATTCAGGGTTGATCTCCTCGAGGTCCTTGAGCTCGGTGTAGGGCGCGTTCGCCTCGGCCAGCAGCACGTTCATGTGGCCGGGCATCCGGCCGGCGACCGGATGGATGCCATAGCTGACCTCCACGCCTCTCTCGGTCAGCGCCTGCGCCAGGGCGACAACCTCGTGCTGGGCCTGCGCGGCTGCCAAACCGTAGCCGGGCACGATGACCACCTTGGCGGCGTACGCGAGCTGAATGGCCGCGTCGTCGACGGTGATCTCCCGTACCGTCCCGGTGGCGCCCGCCGGGCCGCTGATTTGCTCGTCGCCCGTGCCGAAGCCTCCCGCGATGATCGCGCCGATCGACCGGTTCATCGCGTCGGCCATCAGCTTGGTGAGGATGCCACCGGCCGCGCCGACCAACGCGCCCGCGATGATCAACGGGCTGGAGTCGAGGACGAAGCCGGCCATCGCGACCGCCGTGCCGGTGAATGCGTTCAGCAGCGAGATGACCACGGGCATGTCGGCGCCGCCGATCGGCAGAGTCATCAACACCCCGAAGCCGAGAGCCGCCACAGTGATCCCGATCAGTGCCGGCATCCCGCCGTAACCGGCCACGAACAGCACGGACAGCACGGCTGCGGTCAAGACGAGCAGCGCCGAGATGCCCCGCCCGCCCGCGATCAGGATCGGCCGGCCGGGAACCTTGCCCGCAAGCTTGCCGGAAGCGATCAGCGAACCGCTGAAGGTGATCCCACCGATGATCAGGTCGAGCACGGTGGTGAGGCTGGTCTGCAGCGGCAGGCCTGCCAGGTGGCCGGTGTGCGCGACGGCGTCGCCGAACGCGATCAGCGCGGCGGCGCCGCCACCGACGGCGTTGAAAAGGCTCACCAGCTGCGGCATGTCGGTCATCTTGACCCGGCGGGCGGTGATCAGGCCGGCCACGGTGCCGCCCACGACGCCGAGTGTGAGTGCGGCGATCGCCAGTGCCGTGATGTCGCCGTTCCAGGCGAGCACCGCCACCGTGGTGGCCACCGCCACGGCCATGCCGGCTGCGGAGAGCAGATTGCCGCGGCGGGCCGTGGCCGGGGCGTTCATCAGGTGCAGGCCGATCACGAAGCAGACCGCGCAGGCGAGGTACACCAGGTGGACGACGGTGTCGAAGGTGTTCATGAGTGCACTTCCTTGCGGGTGCGGAACATCGCGAGCATGCGGTCGGTGACCACGTAGCCGCCGGCCACGTTCATCGCCGCGAACGCGCCACCGACCAGCAGCAACAGGTATCCCGCCAGGGTGTTGGCACTCGCCGCGAGCAGCATCACGCCGACCAGGACGACGCCGTGGATGGCGTTGGCGCCCGACATCAGCGGCGTGTGCAGCGTCGCCGGGACCTTGCTGATCACCTCGAAGCCGACCAGCAAGCTGAGCACGAACACCGTGATGTCAGCCATCAAGAGCACGCTCATGACCGCACCTCTTTCTTCTGGAGGGCCGCCCGCACCTGGGGGTGGACTACCGTGCCGTCATGGGTGACGACCACACCGGCCTGAACCTCATCGCCGAAGTCGATCCGGATCTCGCCGTCGGCGAGCAGGACCGGCAGCAGGGCGCAGATGTTGCGGGCGTACGCGGTGGACGCGGCCTGCGGCACGGAGGCGGGCAGGTTCCCGGCGCCGATCACCGTCACGCCACGAGGCGTCACCCAGGTGGTATCCGGCTGCGATCCGGCGACGTTGCCGCCGAACTCGCTCGCGGCCAGGTCGACCACCACCGCACCCGGCCGCAGCCGGTCCAGCGCATCCACCGTGACCAGCAGCGGCGGCCGGCGGCCGGGCACCTGGGCGGTGGTGATCACGATGTCGAAGCGGCCGATCGCCGCGTCCAGGGCGCCCTGCTGCGCCTGTGCCTCCTCGTCGGTCAGCCGGCGGGCGTAGCCGCCCTCGCCGTTCCCGGCCGTGGCGGCCAGGTCGAGCACCGCAGCGCCGGTCGAGGCGATGTCCGCCTGCGCAGCCTCGCGGACGTCGTAGCCGGTGACCATGGCGCCCAGCCGCCGCGCGGTCGCGATCGCCTGCAGCCCCGCGACACCGGCGCCGAGCACGAGCACCTGGGCCGGGCGGGTGGTGCCGGCTGCGGTCATCAGCATCGGCAGGTAGCCACCGTACGCGCCGGCAGCGACCAAGACGGCCTTGTAACCGGCCACGTTGGCCTGTGAGGTCAGCGCGTCCATCCCCTGCGCCCGGCTGAGCGTGCGCGGCAGCAGATCCACGCTGACCGCGGTCAGGCCCGCACCCGCCAGTTGTTCGGCGAGTGCCGGATCGGCCAGCAAGCCGAGCAGCCCGACCACCATCACGCCGGTGCGTGCCGACCTGGCATCCGCGGGCGGCCGCACGCAGACGATCACGTCGCTCTCGGCGTACACCTGCTCCCGGCTGCCGATCGCGGCACCCGCCGCGACGTAGTCCGCGTCGTCGAACCAGGCGCTCTCCCCCGCGCCTGTCTCGATGACCACCCGTAGTCCCAGCTTCTGTAGTCGTCCGGCGCCGTCGGGGGTGAGCGCCACCCGGCACTCACCCACGGCTGCCTCCCGGACGACACCGATCGATGTCGTCATCTCATCCCCCGGCTCAGAACAGACCCAGCGCGTCGTCGCTGTAGCTGACGAGGAGGTTCTTGGTCTGGCTGTAGTGGTCCAGCATCATCAGGTGGGTCTCCCGGCCGATGCCGGACATCTTGTAGCCGCCGAATGCCGCTCCCGCCGGGTACTGGTGGTAGCAGTTCGTCCAGACACGGCCGGCTTTGATGCCGCGGCCCATCCGGTAGGCGCGGTTGCCGTTGCGGGTCCACACCCCGGCGCCGAGGCCGAAGGGCGTGTCGTTGGCGATCGCGAGCGCGTCGGCCTCGTCCTTGAACGTGGTCACGGCCAGCACCGGGCCGAAGATCTCCTCCTGGAAGACCCGCATCCGGTTGTCGCCCTTGAGCACGGTCGGCTGGTAGAAGTAGCCGTCCGCGAAGTCGCCGCCGATCACCGCCGGAGCCCCGCCGATCAGCACCTCGGCACCCTCCTTGCGGCCGATGTCGACGTACCCGGCGATCGTCTCCAGCTGCCGCGCGGAGACCTGCGGACCCAGTTGGGTTTCGGTGTCCAGCGGGTTGCCCTGCCGGATCGCCGCGATGCGACCGATCGCACGATCCATGAACGCGTCGAAGATGTCCTGCTGAATCAGCGCCCGCGACGGGCAGGTGCACACCTCGCCCTTGTTGAACGCGTACAGCACGAGACCCTCGATGGCCTTGTCGAGGAACTTGTCGTCGTGGTCCATCACATCGGCGAAGAAGATGTTCGGCGATTTTCCGCCCAACTCCACCGTCGACGGGATCAGGTTCTCCGCCGCGTACCTCATGATCAGCCGGCCCGTCTCGGTCTCCCCGGTGAAGCCGATCTTCGCGATCCGCTTGCTGGTCGCCAGGGCCTTGCCGATCTCGGCGCCCGGACCGTTCACCACGTTGATCACACCCGGCGGCACCACTCCCTCGATGACCTCGAGCAGCTTGAGGATCGACCATGGCGTCGGCGAGGCCGGCTTGAGCACCGAACAGTTCCCGGCGGCCAGCGCCGGAGCCAGCTTCCAGGCGGCCATCAGCAGCGGGAAGTTGAAGGGGATGATCTGGCCGACCACGCCGAGCGGTTCGCGGAAGTGGTAGGCGACCAGGTCCTTGGTGATCTCGGTGGACCGGTTCTCCTCGGCCCGCACCGCGCCGGCGAAGTAGCGGAAATGGTCCACGACCAGCGGGATGTCAGCGTTCAGGGTCTCTCGGACCGGCTTGCCGTTCTCCCAGCTCTCCGCGACGGCCAGCATCTCCTTGTTCTTGTCGATGGCGTCGGCGATCGCCAATAGCACCTCGGCCCGGGCGGCCGGGGCAAGCTCGCCCCACGCGGGCGCCGCACTGTGCGCGGCGTCGAGCGCCAGCTCGACATCCGCCGGCGCCGAATGGGCGATCTCCGTGATCGCGCCCGCGGTGGCCGGGCTCAGATTGGTACGGTACTGACCGGTTGTCGGCGGCATCCACTTGCCGCCGATGAAGTTGTCGTAGTGCGGCGCAACGTCGACGATGCTGCCGGCGGTGCCGGGGGGCGAATACTTCATGGGATCCTCCAGCTGCTTCTGGGGTTCGGCCCGGGTGATCCGGGACATGTCTGCAAGCCAACGCCCCCGCAGACGAGTTGATCAGGGGCTACGGTCCCGGCGGCGCTGCCGATGGACCCGAACCGGTCATCAGTGCGGAATCCCAACCGTGACTTCTGGCCCTACCGTCACCTGCTCAGCGGTCAATACGCTCGCGACGAGCCGGATCGGAGGAGACCATGACACACCGCGCCGATCGGACTTTGGACGTGCGTTCGCTGGCCCGGGTGGAGGGCGAAGGCGCCATGCACGTCCGCGTGCGCGGTGACACCGTCGAAGACGTGCGCCTCGACATCTACGAGCCACCGCGCTTCTTCGAGGCCCTGCTGCGCGGGCGCCGGCACACCGAGCCGCCGGACATCACCGCACGCATCTGCGGGATCTGCCCGGTCGCGTACCAGATGAGCGCGTGCGCGGCGATCGAGGACGCCTGCGCCGTGACTGTGGACCAGGCCGTGGCCGACCTGCGCCGCCTGCTCTACTGCGGAGAGTGGATCGAGAGCCATACCCTGCACATCTATCTGCTGCACGCGCCGGACTTCCTGGGCTACCCCAGCGCGCTGGAGATGGCCAAGGACCGCCGCGACCTCGTGGAGCGCGGCCTGGCGATGAAGAAGGCCGGCAACGAGATCGTGGAGCTGCTCGGCGGACGGGCGATCCATCCGATCAACGTGCGCGTGGGTGGCTTCTACCGGACGCCATCACCGGGCGAGTTGGCGCCGCTGCGGGCAAAGCTGCGCGTCTCCCTCGATCAGGCCCTGGAGACGGTGCGCTGGGTGGCCGGATTCGACTTTCCCGACTTCCACCACGACCACGAACTGCTGGCCCTGGTCAGCCCCGGGCGCTACGCCATCGGGTCCGGCAGCATCGCGACCACCGCGGGCCGCACCTTCGACGTGCAACGGTTCGAGGACCACATCGTCGAGGAACAGGTGCCGCACTCCACCGCCCTGCACGCCCGGCTCGCCGGGGGCGGCCGCTACGCCGTCGGGCCCGCCGCCCGTTACACCCTGAACCGGCAATGGCTGTCCCCGCTCGCGCTCGAGGCGGCGGACGCGGCCGGGCTGGGTGCGGAGTGCCGCAACCCGTACCGCAGCATCGTCGTTCGCGCGGTCGAGACCGTGTATGCGCTGGACGAGGCGATCCGGCTGATCGACCGGTACGAACCACCCGCCAGGTCCTTCGTGGATGTTCCGCCCCGCCAGGCGGTCGGCTACGGCGCGACCGAGGCGCCGCGCGGCATCCTGTTCCACCGGTACGGCCTGGACGCCGACGGCCTGATCACCTCCGCCCGCATCGTCCCGCCCACCTCACAAAACCAGGCCAGCATCGAGGACGACCTGCGCCGATTCGTCGCCGGCCGGCTGGACCTCGACGACGAACACCTCACCTGGCAGTGCGAGCAGGCCATCCGCAACTACGACCCGTGCATCTCCTGCTCGACGCACTACCTCGACCTCACGGTGGAACGCCGGTGAGCCCGCACCACGCCGGCCCTCGCGTGGTGATCGGCGTCGGCAACGACTACCGCCGCGACGACGGGTTCGGCCCGTTGGTCGTCGCCGCACTGATCGACCGGCTGGCCACCGACCCGCGGCTGGCCGGGGTCGACCTGCGGGTCAGCGACGGCGAACCCACCCGGCTCATCGACCTGTGGACCGGCACCGACCTCGCTGTCGTCGTCGACGCCGTACTCGACGAGGACCACCACGCCGGAAACCGCCACGAACTCGCCCTCGACGCCCTGGACCAGCTCGCCGACGACCACTCTGCCGGCTCCCACGCCATCAGCCTGGGCAGCACCGTCGCGCTCGGGCAGGCGCTGGGTCGGCTCCCCCGCCGGCTGGTTGTGCTCGCCGTCTCCGGCACCGAGTTCGGCTTCGGCCAGGGATTGACCCCGCCGGTCGCCGCCGCCGTCCCAGCGGTGGTCGAACGCGCCTGCGAACTGGTGGGCTGAGCGACGCCTTCCGATCCACTTTGCCGCACGACTGCGCCCCGCGGGATAGTGCTGAACGGCCCTACTCACCCCCGGTTCGTCGGTCCGGCCGCGACGCCGCAGGCCGGCGTGGCCTTCGTAAGAGGACTTCCGGCACTGAACGTCTCGGCCCGGTCTCGGCAGGATCGGGTGGAGACCGCTCGAGAGTGGGAGAAGAGTGATGGACACGCAGCCCCGAGACCGGCGGCCCGGCCGGATGACCCGCTGGATGTACCGGTCAGGTCGCCCGAACCGCCTGGCGTCGATGATGAACAAGGTCGGAGCCTTCGTCGCCTCGACGGGGCTGTGGCGCAGCCGCCTGTTGACCCTGGAGGTTCGCGGACGGCGCACCGGGCGGCTCATCTCGCTTCCGCTGGTGCCCGTCGAATACCAGGGCGATCGGTACCTGGTGGCGATGCTCGGCCCCGGCACCGGTTGGGTCGCGAATGTGCGGGCGGCTGGTGGGGCAGCCGTTCTCCGCGCGGGCAGCCGTACACCCGTGCATCTCGAGGAAGTCGACCCGGCGTCGCGCGCGCCGATCCTGCGTCGTTACCTGCAGGTGGCACCGGGTGCACGCCCACACATCCCGGTGGACCGGCACGCCGCTGTCGGGGCCTTCGAGGAGGTCGCGGCCCAGTTCCCGGTCTTCCGCGTCGACGCGGTGGCCGGATCGGCGACTACGAGCACCTGAGGAGACGCACCCACACCGGCGCCGGCGGACGCCGACTCACGGCTCCTCCCAGTCGTCGGGGAGAAGCACTTCGGCGAGTGGACGCCGCGGCGTCGCCGTCGCCGGCCGGCCGTAGCCGACGCGAAGCACCATCTGGGCCCATCGGCCGGCACGGATGTCTGTCAGCAATCGGCGGACCGCCGGGATCTCCACCGGCTGGCTGATCGGGGTGGTGGACAGGTTCTGCCAGGTCGCGGTGAGCAGCACTCGCTGCAGGGCCTGCCCGGCACTGACCCAGTCGCGCCTGGTGTCGCCGTCGGTGGAAAGCACCATGATGGTCGGATACGGCTCGAACTCAGCGGCCGCCCGGTCGAGGCGCGGCTGCAGCAGACCGAAATCGCGGATCGGCAGGATCTCCAGCGCGTCCCACGGCCCCACCGCCGTCATCGGTACGCCGTCGCCACGGCCCTCGCGCGGACTCGTCCATCGGGCCAGCTCAGCGCGGTAGAGCCCCTTCGATCGCAGTACCCGGTCGGCTTCCTGGGACAGATTGAGAATCGTGGTACGGCTGACCGGATTGGCGACGGTGAGGGTCGCACCTTCGCGACGGGCGGCGTCTGCCAGGCGTTCGACCGCGTCGGCCGGCACGACGGAGCGGGCGAACGGCCACCGGTTCGTGTGCCGGTGCGGGATGGCGGCGACCAGCGCCTCGGCGGCCGGAGTCGGCGCCATCGGCCGTCCTACGCTGACCCGGGCGACGAGGTCCGGTTCCGCCGCGACGGGAAAGAGCTTCAGATCGCTGAGGTGCCCGGCGCCGCGGATGGCGAGCCGCAGGGTGAACACTGCCGCGCCGACACTGATCAGCAGCTCGCGCCCCGCCGGGTCGAGGACTTCCAGCTGCCGGCGCGGGTCGGCGTACACATCGACCGTCCGCGCTGCGATACGGAAACGCCATGGCTGGCTGTTGTGCAGCGAGGGCGCGGCCGTCGCCGCACGGACACAAGCCAGGAGATCCAGGCCGGTCGAGTCACCCTGCTTCGGCTGTTCCGCTGCATGCGTGCCGATGTCGTTCATCGCCAGCCTCCCTGAGCTGTCCGTCCCTGCCCATCACAGCCCTGCCGGCGGCGGTGCGGACAGGGCCAAAGGTCCCAGCACGGGCTTGCGTAACCGGCGGTGCCAACGTCCTCGGCAAAGGAGGGGGTGCGGCCACGGTCCTCCGACGACAGTCTCGGCCTGATCACGTCCCTGTGGTGAGTCTCGCTCTATGAGGTGCGACCGGAGACCGAGCGGATGGTGCCGCCGGTCATCGAGATGGCCTGCGCGAGGATGGCGATCGCGGTGCCCACCATCGCGATTATCAAGAGGGTGCGGGTGACCAGGGTCCACTCCTGCGCGTCGAAGGCGAACGGGAACACCGCCCACACCTTGATCAGGACGGCGAGGCTGATGCCATTAGCGACCAGATCCCACAGAGCCTTCCACCTCGGCGCGTCGTAGAGCACGTACGCCAGGTTGGTAGCGATCCCCGCGACCAGCGACAGGTTGAACAGGACCAGCACCTGGCGGGTGTCCGCGGTCAGGAACGGCACCACACCCCAGCCGGGCCGGACGTTGACCAGGTAGAGCAGCGCGAAGTTCACGGCGGCCGCGATGGTATAGCCGAAGATGCGCGCCGCCCTAGGCGGTCGGCTGCGTACGGTTTTGGTGATCATGATGGCCTCCCATCGCGGTCTGACGCGGCAGCGCGCCGCGCCCTGAAGGGTCGCCGGCCGGCGAGGACCAGGCCGGCCTGCCAGCCCGGCAGGCGGCCGTCGGCGGGTGGCCGGATCCTGGTCATGTCATGCCCGCTGCTGGCCAGTAGCCAGGCGATCAGTGAGTTGGAGTTCCACATGTCGCCGGTGCGGAGTTCGTCGCGTCCCCAGGTGACAGGTGGTGCTTGCGGTACGAGTTCAAGCAGCTGCCGGGCGCGTGCGGCATCGTCGCCGGCCAGGCAGGGGCTGTCAACGGCTTCGGCGATGTCGGGGATGACCCCGTCGCGCCACCGTCGAACCTCGTATCGGAACGCGGCGAACCGGCCGAGCCATGGCAGACCGACCGGGCCCCGCACGACGACGCCGCGGTCGGCGGCGCGGGTGGCCCAGACCGGTGCCATCTCGATGACGGAGCTGTCGCCGTCGACGATGATCTCCAGGGCGCTGTGGTAGAGGCCGGCGGCCGGCCGATGCTCGCGCCGAGCCGCGATCGCCTCGAAAAGCCGGCCGTTCCAACGCACCACGTGCCCGCCGGCGCCGAGCGGCAACCAGTACACCAACACGCGGGCCGCTGGCATGCCTGGCTTGACGTTCGTGGTCACAGCTGTTCACCTCGCCTCCAGTCGAAACCCTGAGCGGTGCCATCTGTAGGGGCGAAGGTCCCTGGGCGCGTGCCTTCCGCACTGCCGACTGGCCGTCCGGGGTGGCCCATTCGACCCTGCTGACCTTGCCTGGGCCGCGACGACATTGGAGGTAGAAGAGTCGCCAGCCACGCTGTGCGAGGAGGCGGGAACGATGAACACACGCGCAGTCGAGATCCGGAGCCCGGCCACTGGAGAGGTAACAGGTGCCTGCCGCGGACCGGCTCCCAACGGGGCCTGCCCACGGGCCGGTCGCAACGGCGTCGTGCCCTGCGCCGGCCGGCTCATCGCCCCCCGCGACGGCGATCCGCGATACTGGCCGGTGTGGGTACCGCCCGGCTACAGGCATTGTCAGCTCGACTGGAACGAGCAGGCCGTGGCCTGCCTGCACGAGGCGGAGCGCTGCCACGAAAAGTGGCGGGCCGGGCTGGCCCGGGAGACCGACCGAGTCCTGCGCCTGGCCGCTCGCCGAGATCACCGCTACCGGCGGATGACGGACCGGCAGTTGCGGATCACGGCGCAGTGGCGGTGGCGGCTGTCGTCCTGCGCGGCCGCGCTGTCGCGGTCGGAGGAGAAACAGCGGGACCGGGCTCGTCTGTACCTGTCCCTGGCTGAGCACCAGCTGGCCACCGCGCCCCCGCCGGTCGCAAGCCGCTGACCCAGGCGCGCCAGGCGGTTAAGCTGCATGCACGATGGAGTTCCAGGACAACCCGGTGACGCTGGGAGAGATCATCCGGCGGCAACGCGAGCTGGCCGAGCTGTCAATGCGGCAGCTGGCGTCGATGGTCGGCATCTCCAACCCGTACTTGTCCCAGATCGAACGCGGATTGCGCGCCCCGTCCGAGCGGGTGTTGCACGCGATCGCGACATCGCTGCGGACCACAGCCGACGCGATGATGAAGCAAGCCGCACCGGTGGAGCCCGGGCCGCCGGCTGTGCTCACTGCCATCGCCGCCGATCCGAACCTGACCGCACGGCAACGTCAGGCCCTCGGCGAGGTCTACGCGGCCATGGCCGAGACCACGATCGGCCGACGCAGGAGGGAACGGCGGGCCCGGGACGGAGAACGGCCCGGGGATTGACCCCGGGCCGTTGACGGGTGGCGGTTCACCGAAGGATCTGGCGGGCCGTCCGGACGTAGGCCGCGCCGACGTCCTCGACGAGCCCGGCGCTCAAGGTGAGCGTTCTTCGCCCACGGGTACGGCGTAACCTTCGCGGCGTCCTTCTCGAACGCGACGAGGTCGGCGACCCCGCGCTCGTAGACATTCACCGCAAGGGTGCCGATCTCGCGGCCGATGTGGCGCGTACGCTCGCGCCGCTCCTCGACAGCTGCGGCAGGCTTGGCCGGCTCGGTGCGCTTGGCGGACCGGGTAGTCGTGGTGGTCATCGCAACCTCCCTTCCTCATCTCAATTCACAGATTAGCTATCCGCTGCTAACGCGATCAGGGCCGTTGGTCCCCGGTCTCTGCCATCCGGCGACGCTCATCCTGCGGCGCCCACCGCCGGGCGACGGCGTCAGAACGCGATGGGTGTGTCGTGACCGTGCCGGCGACGGATGCGGCGCAGCCGGGACCGGAGCCGCTCTTGCATGATGTCCGTGGCTTCCTGCAACGTCTCCCCCACCGCGTGCACGTGCACGTGGATGCCGCTGATGTTCACGTGGGCGTCGACCCGGTCGCCGGGCGCTGCCGCATCCAGGGTGACCCAGGAGGCGACCACGGGATCCGGTGCGTGCTGCAGGGCCGCGTCGAGTTTCTCCACCGCGTAATCCGTTGCCTCCGGCGGGACAGCGCCGTGAGTGCGGATGTGGACGGGGATGGTGGAACCGATGTACGTCATGGCGTGACCTCCGAGACGTCGTCCCGGCCCTCGCCACGAGGACCTACCTCAATGATCAACACGTCATCGATGGACGAGTAGGGTCCTTTGACCCGACTCGGCGGCGGTTTCCGGCAGCCGGATCCGCTGGGGCACGGTGTCCGGGGCGGGACATGGCGGTGATGCCGCTGACCACCGCCAGCCCACCGGCGAGCGGAACGACAAGGCTCCACCACGTCAGGATGGCGAACGGCACCGCCCCGGCCAGCAGCAACACGACTCCTGACCGGTGGTGGCGGCAGCCGGGCTCGCGGCCAGCAGCGCGGCGGCGACCAGGCCGGATGGTCCGGGCACCGCACGCCAGGTGTGCCAACCCCGGAACGCGTCACCTCGGTCGGGGCCGATGACGCACTGATCCTCCGCCCGGTAAGCCAGCATCCCGGTACCGGCGACACCGAGCGCCAAGGCTCCATTTCCGGCCCAGCGCAGCAGGTCCCGACGAGGGAAGCGGTGTTCCACCGAAGACCTCCCATCTTCGTCTCAGCCCGGTATGCCCTACGACCCGGCCTGACGGACCACGACGAGCGGACAGGCGGCGTGGTGCACGAGATACTGGCTCACCGAGCCGAGCAGCAAGCCTGCGAAGCCACCGTGCCCACGGCCTCCGACCACCAGCAGTTGCGCCCCGGCCGACCGTTCGGCCAGCAGGCGACGGGCCGGGCCTTCGGGCATTTCCCTGCGGACCACCAGTTCGGGGTGACGCTCGCCCAGCCCCGCCAGGGCCTCGGCGAAGACCCGCCGTTCGGTCGGACCCGGTGCCCAGTTCTCCCAGTTCATCGGCAAGGTGTCGGTGAGTTCGGTGCTGTCGTCGACGCTCCACGCGTGGATCGCGATCAATTCCGCGCTCCGCAGCGCGGCGATCTCGGCGGCGAAGTCCAGCGCCTGGACCGACGTGGCCGATCCGTCGATTCCCACCACCACCGGACCGCCCATGTGCTGTTCGCCACGGATCACCATGACCGGGCACAAGCTGTGCGCCGCTGTCTGCACCGCCACCGATCCGACCAGCAAGTCGGTGAAGCCACCGGCACCTCGGTCGCCTAGGACGAGCATGAAGGCACGCCGGCTCTCGGCACGCAGCGCCGCGGCCGGCGTCTCCTCGACGATGGCGGACGTGACGGCCACTCGCGGCTCCGCGTTCGCAGCAGTAGCTTCCGCTTCGCGCAGCGCCGCCGTCGCGCGCTCGCGGGCCGCTTGGCGCACCGGCTCAGACATGTCAGGTGTCAACGAGGCGGCGACCGGTGGCCAGCCGAACGCATGGACGAGGCGCAGCGGCCGGTTGCGCCGGATCGCCTCGCTTGCGGCAGCCCTCACCGCGGCCAGACTCCGCGCTGACCCGTCCACTCCCGCTACGACGGGCGCACCAGCCAGCTTGGTCATGACGTCACCTCGTACTGTGCTAGTTCGACGAAGATCCTGTCACCGACCTGAGCGCTCATTGTGGCCTCCCGTCGCGTTCCGCTGTTGCGCCCAGGATCGTCCTCCGGGCGGCCGGCGGACAGAGGCTAGTGTCCTTCAGCTGGCGGAACTTCGGCCGGTCGCGCGGGGCGTTCGCAGAATGTGTGAGATGTCGCGGGGTATATCGGCGATCAGACTTCGTCGGGCCGGGCGGCGCGCGCTTGAGGACTGAGTAGGTCGCGGATTCTGGCCACGGTGGGCAACCGTCCGGATACGACGACACGGCGACGGCGACCTCGCCGCCTTACCGAGGGCCATCTACGTCGCCGGCGCCGTCAACCTCGCCGCCGTCGCCGCAGCCGCGATCCTCGCGGTGCGAAGCCGGAGGCGCCGCACCAGGGCAGCCGGGAATATGGTGGCCGGGCGAGGAGTCGAACCTCGCATGTAGGCGCGGGGAATCCCTCGGTCCGCCTCACCCTGTTCGGGTAGTTGCCGCATGTCTACCGGCCGTGGTTCCGGGCGTTCCCGCCCTTCCACCTGATCGTGCACCTTGCCGGCACGCCCACGACAGGGCCGATCGGCCGCCGGCCGAGAGTCCAAGGGCCTGGGAAGGCGGGGCCGCCAGGCCGAATCCGGGCTCAGCCCCATCAGTATCCGCCGCAGTCGTCAGGCGGCGGCAAACGCGTGCAGAAGAGTGTCGACCTCGGCGAGAGCCCAGCGCATTCGGCGCGCGGCCGTCTCCGGGTGCTCGCCGTATTCGGCGGCACACGCGGCCGCGCATCCACGGACACCGTGGTGAGCCCGGAGGCTGGCACTGATGGCGGCATCGATCTGGCTCGGGGTGGGCTCCTCGGAGGGTTGCAGCGGACTCGTGAACAGGGCCTCGGCGCCGGTGGTCAGTGTCATCGAACTCACGTCCCTTCGTGGTTGTCTTTCGATGAGACTGAGCTTTCTCCCTCGCCGAGGGGGTGCCCACAGGCGAACGACCACACCGGCGTGGACTGAGGTCCCGACCGTGCGGGCCTGCCGGACCGCCGCAGTGCCCGGCCGATCAGGGGCAGGAGTCCTGATCATCGACAGGCCGAAGGTCCCGCCGCAAGAGGTAGCACGAGGTCTCGGGTGCCCGCGTCTCGCATTCGTCCGGCGGTCAGGGTGATCACCTCGTCAACCGCCGCCAGGTCGTCCGTGCGGTGGGTGATCAGCAGGACCGTGCGGTCGGCGGCGGCCGCCAGCAGATCGCGGGTCAGCGCCGCCGCCGTCTCGTCGTCGAGGTGTTCGGTGGGCTCGTCCAGGATCAGCACCGGCGTGCCGGCCAGCAGCGCCCGAGCCAGGGCGAGCCGTCGGCGCTGCCCGCCGGACAACGCCAGGCCGTGCTCACCGACCAACGTGTCGAGCCCGCGCGGCAGGGCGTCCACCCAGTCCAGCAGCCGGGCTGCCCCGAGCGCGGCACGCAGCTCGTCCATCGACGCCTCGCGGGCGGCGAGGCGCAGGTTCTCGCCGATGGTCGTGTCGAACAGGTACGCGTCCTCGCTGAGGTAGCCGACGATCTGCCGGATCCGGTCGGGCGCGAGCGTGCGCAGGTCGATCCCGTCGAGCGTGACCCGGCCGGACCTCGGGTCGAGGAAACGCACCAGCAGCGCCGCCACCGTGGACTTTCCTGATCCGCTCGGGCCGACCAGCGCGACCCGGCTGCCCGGTGCGAGCGTCAGATCGACGTTCCGCAGCGCGGTGTGGCCCGGCGCCCAGCCCGCGGTCACGTTCTCCAGGCGCAGGGTGTGCGGGCCGGCGGGCACCTCGTCCGGGTCGGGCACGGTGAACACCGGGACGGGCGCCGCGAAGATCTCGGCCAGCCGGCGCAGCGCCGCCCGCGCCCCGGCCCAGCGTTGCGCGGCCAGGGGCAGCGCGCCCGCGGTCTCGAAGACCGCCAGCGGCGTGAGCACGACGACGGCGAGCAGCTCGCCGGAAAGCTCACCCCCGCGTACGGCCACCGCACCCGCCGCGAGCCCGACCAGCAGGCACAGGCCGGTGCTCAGCGCGGTGACGGCGGCGGAGACGCCCGTGGCGGTGGCCGAGCGCTGCTCCGCGCGGCGCAAACGGGCGTCCACCTCGTCGAGCCGGGCCAGCTGCCGCCCCACCGACCCGTACGCGGTCAGGTCGGGCAGGCCGTGCAGCAGGTCGACGGTGGCCGTGGCGAGCTCGCCGCGCAGCGGGGCGAGCCGGCCGTCGGCGCGGCGCGCGGCGGCCGACTGCAGCAGCGGCACCACGATCCCGACCAGCACCAGGGCCGCCGCCAGCGTCAGCCCGGCGGCCGGCAGCAGCGTGCCGACCAGGGCGACCGCGCCGATCCCGACCAGCGCGGCCACGGCGTAGGGCAGCACCACCCGGGTCACCAGGTCCAGCACGGCGTCGACGTCGGTGACCAGGCGCTGCACCAGGTCCGCCCGGCGGAAGTCGGCCAGCCCCGCCGGGGCGAGCTGCTCCAGCCGGGTGAACACCCGTACCCGGAGCGCACCGAGAATCCTCAACGCCGCGTCGTGGCCGAGGAGACGTTCGAGATAGCGTAGGACGCCGCGGCCGATGCCGCAGGCGCGGACGACGACGATCGCGACCATCAGGTGCAGGACCGGCGGGTGCAGCGCGGCACGCGAGATCAGCCACGCGGACGTCGCCATCAGGGTGATACCCGCGCCCGCCGCACCGGCGCCGGCGAGCACGGCGAGCAGCAGCCGGCCCGAGGCCGGCCGCAGGACCGCGAGGATGGTCATGCCGCCACCCCCGCCGGTGCCAGGCTGATCACCCGGTCGGCCAGGGCGATCAGCTCCGGGCGGTGGGCGGCGATGACAACGGTACGGCCACGCGCGAGCCGTCGCACGGCGGCCATGATGCCGGCTGCGGTGTCCGCGTCGAGATTGGCGGTGGGCTCGTCGAGCAGCACGATCGGCGTGTCGCGCAGGAACGCCCGGGCCAGCGCGACCCGCTGCCGTTGCCCGGCGGAGAGCCCGGTGCCGTCGTCGCCGAGCATCGTGTCGTAGTCGTCGATGAACGTGTCCACCCCGGCCAGGTGCGCGGCCTTCGCCACGTCCCCCGCGGCACCGAGCGCGATGTTGTCGCGGACCGTGCCCGCGAACAGATGCGGCCGCTGCGGCACCCAGGAGATCCGCGAGCGCCACGCGTCGGGATCCACTGTCGACAGCGGAACACCGCCGACGGTGACCCGGCCCGAGTCCGGCCGCACAAACCCGAGCAGCACGGCCAGCGCGGTGGACTTGCCGCAGCCGCTGGGACCGGTGAGGGCCACGATCTCTCCGGGCCGGATCAGCGCCGAAATCCGCAGGGCGTCCCCGTCCCTGCCGGGATAGCGCACCACGACGTCCTCGAAGGCGAGCGCGCCCGCCGGCGGCGCAGCGGTGCCGGCCGCCGGGACCGGCGTCTCGAGGATCTCGAACGCGTCCGTGGCGGCGGCCAGGCCTTCGGCGCTGGCGTGATAGTTCGCGCCCACCTGGCGCAGCGGCAGGTAGGCCTCCGGCGCGAGGATGAGCACGAGCAGCGCGGTCGTCAGGTCCAGGTGCCCGGAGACCAGCCGCAGCCCGATGCCGACCGCGACCAGAGCCACCGAAAGAGTGGCGAGCAGTTCCAGCACGAGCGACGACAGGAACGCCGTGCGCAGCGTATGCATGGTGAGCCGGCGCTGTTCGCCGCTGATCCGGCGGATCGTCGCGGCCTGGGCGCGGGCCCGGCCGAACAGTTTCAGCGTCGGCAGCCCCGCGACGACGTCGAGGAAGTGATGCGACAGCCGGGTGAGCAACCGGAACTGGCGGCGATTCGCGGCCTCGGTGTGCAGCCCGATCAGGGCCATGAAGACCGGGATGAGCGGCAGGGTCAGCGCGATGGTCGCGGTCGCGACCAGATCGGCCGGCAGCAGCCGGGCCAGGACGATCGCGGGGATCAGCGCGGCCAGCACGAGCTGCGGCAGGTACCGCGCGAAGTAGGCGTCCAGCGCGTCCAGCCCTCGGGTCACCAGCGTGGTGACCTCGCCGGTGCGGGCCGGGTGGTCCGGGCCCAGCGCGGCCAGCCGGGCGAGCACCCGGCGGCGCAGTTCGGACTTCACGCCCGCGGCTGAGCGTGCGGCGGCGACTTCCTGTGCCCAGGCCACGAAACAGCGCCCGGCCACCACGACGGCGAGCCACCCGAGCACCGGCGTCAGTTCGGCGACGCCCGCGCCGTGCAGGAACACCGCCGTGATCCCGTGCGCGAGCAGGGTCGCCTGGGCGACGATCAGGGCGGCGAGGGCGACGCCGAGGGCGACCGTGACCGCCAGGTACGCCCGCGCCGGGCGGGCGTACCGGAGCAGCCGCGGATCGAGCGGCCTCACACCGTTTCCCGGGCGGTAGGTCCCGGGCCCACCGGGGCCGGCGCGACCGGGATGTGCTCGACGGTCAGCCGCTTGCGGAACACCCAGTACGTCCAGCCCTGGTAGACGAGCACGATGGGGGTGAACGCCACGGCCACCCAGGTCATCACCCGCAGGGTGTAGGGGGTGGAGGCCGCGTTCGTGGTGGTGAGGCTGTTCGCGTCGGCGATGGTCGACGGCATGACGTCGGGGAACAGCGTGACGAACAGCGCGAACGTGGCGAGCACGACGGTCACGCCGCTGGCCAGGAACGCCCAGCCCTCCCGGCGCAGCCGGGTGGCGACCGCGGCACCCACCAGCGCGAGCGCGGCGCCGCCTGACAGGATCCAGCCCGCGGGATCGTGGTGGGCCAGGGCCGTCCAGAGCAGGAACCCGCCCGCGATCGCGATGACCGGCACGGCGAGGCCGGCCGCCAGCCGGCCCGCCCGCTCCCGCATCTCACCGCCGGTCTTGAGGGCCAGGAACACCGCGCCGTGCAGCGTGAACAGCGTCAGCGTGGTGAGACCGCCGAGCAACGCGTACGGGTTGAGCAGGTTGAAGAACCCGCCGACGTACTCGTGGTTCGCGTCCAGCGGCACCCCGCGCACGATGTTGCCGAACGCGACCCCCCAGAGCAGCGCCGGGACCAGACTGCCGCCGATGATGCAGTAGTCCCAGCGGCGCTTCCAGACCGCGTCGTCGCGCTTGCCGCGGTATTCGAACGCGACCCCGCGCAGGATCAGCGCGACGAGGATGATCAGCAGTGGCAGGTAGAAGCCGGAGAACAAGGTGGCGTACCACTCGGGGAAGGCGGCGAAGGTGGCACCGCCGGCGACCAGCAGCCAGACCTCATTGCCGTCCCAGACCGGGCCGATCGTATTGATCAGCAGACGGCGTTCCCGGTCGTCGCGGCCGAGGATCGGCAGCAGGATACCGACGCCGAAGTCGAAGCCCTCAAGCAGGAAGTAGCCGGCCCACAGCACAGCGATCAGGCCGAACCAGACGGTGGTGAGTTCCATGTCGGCCTCTCAGTAGGCGAAGGCTAGCGGGCGGTCGGCGTCCTCGTCCTCGGCTGGCGGCTCGATCTCCGGCGCGCCAGCGCGGGCGTACTTGAGGAACAGGCCGACCTCGATCACGGCGAGCACGCCGTAGAGGGCGGTCAGCACGATCAGGGAGGTCGCGGCCTCGCCAGTGCTGACCGACGGCGAGCCGCTCTCGGCGGTCTTGAAGACGCCGAAGACGGTCCACGGCTGCCGGCCCATCTCGGTGAAGATCCAGCCGAACGAGTTCGCGAGCAGCGGCATCGCGACCGTGCTGATCGCCGCGATCCAGAGCCAGCGGCTCGCCGGTGCCCGGCCGCGCCGGGTGAGCATGAGCGCCAGCAGCGCGACCAGCATGGCGAGCCCGCCGAAGCCGATCATCAAGCGGAACGACCAGTAGGTGACCGGCACGTAGGGCGTGTAGTCGCCGGGGCCGTACTTCTCGGCGTACTGCTGTTGCAGGTCGTTGATGCCCTCGACCTCGCCGGACGGGCTGCCGGTGGCCATGAAGGAGAGCAGCGACGGGATGCGGACGCTGGCCATCTCCTCGCGCCCGTCCAGCGAGCCGATGGTGAACAGCGAGAAGCTCGCCGGTTTCGAGGTGTCGTAGAGCGCCTCCGCGGCGGCCATCTTCATCGGCTGCTGCTCGGTCATGATCCGGGCCTGCAGGTCACCGGTGATCAGCACCCCGACCCCCGCGATCAGCACCACCCAGGCGCCGAGCCGCAGACCCGGCCGGAAGATCTCCTCCTGATTGCGCTTGCGCAGATGCCAGGCGCTGACGGCGAGCAGCAGCGCGCCCGCGGTGAGGAAGCAGGCGGTGATGGTGTGCGGGAACGTCACCAACGTCGTGGAGTTGGTCAGGACCGCGCCGATGCTGTGCAACTCCGCCCGGCCGGTCTCGGCGTTGACCTCGTAGCCGACGGGGTGCTGCATCCAGGAGTTCGCGGCCAGGATGAAGTACGCCGACAGCAACGTCCCGATCGACGCCAGCCAGATCGTGGCCAGATGCAGCCGCTTCGGCAACCGGTCCCACCCGAAGATCCACAGCCCGAGGAACGTCGACTCCAGGAAGAACGCGAGCAGACCCTCGATCGCCAGTGGCGCACCGAAGATGTCACCGACGAAGCGCGAATAGTCGCTCCAGTTCATCCCGAACTGGAACTCCTGCACGATGCCGGTGACCACACCCATCGCAAAGTTGATCAGGAAGAGCTTGCCCCAGAACTTGGTGGCCCGCAGATACTGCTCCTTGCCGGTCCGCACCCAGGCGGTCTGCAACCCCGCGACCAGCGCCGACAACCCGATGGTGATCGGCACGAAGATGAAGTGGTAAACGGTGGTGATGCCGAACTGCCATCGGGCCAGATCGAGCGCATCCACGGGAATTTCCTTTCCACGGCTGCACCCGATTCTGCGGATCTTCCCGCCTCGGGCTCAGGGCCGAAGGTCCCGTCCTCAGGGAAGGCCGGCCTGAGCTTTCCCCGCCCCGATCCCGAACCCGCCTGACCGGACCCGGTCCGCATCACCCTTGGAGATCACGCCGCTGGTAGCCCACGGCGCCCGCTATTGCCAGGGCCACGGCGAGCGCAGTCATGATCAGTGTGGCGGCCCAGTCGACGGCGGTCAGCGGCACCGGTGCCAGGTGGGCGAACGGGGACATCTCGCGGAGGGCTCCATGGGTTCTCCACATCGGTTCCATCCGACCCGCACGGCGCGGCGTAACGGTAGGGGTATCAGCCAGATCGATGAAGGAGGAAGCGATGAGGACGACGACACGCCGGGCGACGATTCTGGCGGCCGCGGGTGCGCTCGGTCTCGGTGGGCTCGTGGTGACGGCACCGGCGCTGGCCGGGGTGGGTCCGTTCGCCGGCCCATCGGTCACGGCGACCGCTCCGGGGCCGGGACGGTACGGCGGCGGCATGGGTTCCGGGTACGGCATGGGTTCCGGGTACGGCATGGGTTCCGGGTACGGCATGGGCGGCTCCGGGATGATGGGAACCGGTGCCCGAGACGGCAGTTGCCTCGACCCGGCGATCACCGCCGCGAAGGGCACGCTCACCGACAAGCAGGAGGCGACCTTGGTGGCGATGGCGCAGGAGGAGAAGCTGGCGCGCGACCTGTACACGGCGTTCGCCGGCAAGTACGACGCGGTCGTCTTCGACCGGATCGCCGCCTCGGAGTCCCGGCACCTGGAGGCGGTGCGTACCCTGTTGTCCCGGTACGGCGTCGCCGACCCGACAGTGGGCAAGCCCGCCGGGCAGTTCAGCGACCCGGCGGTGCAGGTGACCTACGACAAGCTGCTGGCGCGGGGCAAGGCCGGCCAGGCGGCCGCGCTGCAGGCGGGCGTGACGGTCGAGCAGACCGACATCGCCGACCTCACCGCCGCCTTGGACGGGCTGAGCGCACCCGATGTCACACAGGTCTACACCCGGCTGCGGATGGCCTCGCAGCATCACCTGATCGCGTTCCAGAACTGGTCCACCCGGTAGACGGCGGGTCGAGGCCGGGTCACACCCGTCGCCTCGACCCAGCCCCGTCTTGGGCGGCGAACCTATCGATCTGCCCAGCCTTCGCCGGTCAGCGGGAGCTGGATGGTGATGGTGGTGCCGCCGCCGGTGGGTGAGGCTGCGGTGACGGTGCCGCCGTGGGCGGTGACCAGTTCACGGACGACGGCGAGGCCGATCCCGGAACCGGCGACGGACCGGGTGTGGGCTCCGCGCCAGAGTCGTTGGAAGACGTGTGGGAGTTCGTCGGCGGGGATGCCGGGGCCGGTGTCGGCGATCTCCAGGACGGCGAGGCCGCCGTCGCGGTGTCCGCTTATGGTGACGTGGTCGCCGGGGTGGCAGTAGCGGGCGGTATTGGCGAGCAGGTTGGTGACGGCCTGGTGCAGCCGGTCCGGGTCGGCGTGCACGGGCAGCGCGGCCGGCAGGTCGGTGTCGGTGTGCAGGCCGGCGGCGTCGAGTGGGGCCTGGTGCGCGGCGAGTGCGGTGCGGGCGATCTCGGCGAGGTCGGCGTCGGTGCGCCGCAGCGACAGCGCGGCGGACTCGGCCGCGGACAGGTCGGCGAGGTCTTGGACCACCCGGCCGAGGCGCAGCGTCTGGTCGTGTAGGGCGGCGAGGCGTTCGGTGTCCGCAGCGCGCAGGCCGTCGCGGAGTTCCTCGAGCCCTGCCTGCAACGCGGCGAGCGGGGTGCGCAGTTCGTGGGCGACGTCGGCGGCGAGGCTGCGCCGAACCTGGTCGGCGCGGACCAGATCGTCGGCCATGGTGTCGAACGCGGTGGCGAGCTCACCGAGCTCGCCGGGACCGCCGGTGCCGGCGCGGGCGCCGGGTTCCCCGGCGGCGAACCGGCGTGCGGCGCCGGTGAGGGCGTGCAGCGGTCGGGTCAGTCGCCGGGTCACGTAGCCCGCGGCGACCAGGGCGGTGAGCAACGCGACGGCGGCGGCGGCGAGCACCCACGACCAGGCCACCGCGCGCCCGGCGGTAGCGGTCGTGGTGAACGCGAGCCGGACGCTGCCGACGGTCTGCCCGCCGGCAAGGACGACGGGCGCCTCGATCACTGCCGCGGTTGCCGTGGCGTGCATTCCACTCATTCCCGGTCCCATTCCCCGGCCCGGCCAGACCATCTGGTCATCGGTGTCCTGCACGATGAGTCGGGCGCCGGCCGCACCGGCGGTCGCCGACGCGGCGCTCAGGTCCGCGCCGGCCCAGCCGCCGGCCCGCTCGTAGGCGACGGCGGCGGCCTCGGCGGTGCGGGCGGCGGCCTGCCGGCGGTCGCTCTGCTGGGCACTGGTCAGACCTTGGGCGGTGCCGACCAGGGCCGCGGCGGTCAGGACCGCGACCGAGGACAGCGCGACGAACAGGAACGCGGCGAGCAGCCGCCGCCCGAGCGGGCTGCGGAGCGGGCCCTGGAACCACCGGTCAGTGGTCACGGGACCACCCTAGGCGGTATCCGACGCCGAGGACGGTCTCGACGATCTCGCCGCCGGGGTCGCCGAGTTTGCGGCGCAAGTTTTTCACGTGCGAGTCGATGGTGCGTTCGTAGCCGGCGAACTCGTACCCGCGGACCCGGTTGACCAGTTCGTAGCGGGAGTACACCCGGCCCGGGGCGGCTGCCAGGGCGGTCAGCAGCCCCCATTCGGTGGGCGTCAGCTCCAACTCGGCGCCGTCGAGGTGGGCTTCGTGCCGCGGGTCGTCGATTCGCAGCCGTCCGCTACCGAAACTGGCCGCCTCGGCCACGCCGCCGGCGCCCTGGGTGCGGTGCAGGACGGCTTGGACCCGCAGGACGAGTTCGGTGGGGCTGAACGGTTTGGTGACGTAGTCGTCGGCGCCGCGACGGAGCCCGTCGATGCGGTCCTCGACCTGGCTGCGCGCCGTCAGCACCACCACCGGCACCTCCCGACTCTGGCGGGCCGCGGCCAGGACTTCCAGCCCGTCCACGTCGGGCAGGCCCAGATCGAGGACGACCAGGCCAACCCCGCCGGTTTCCAGCAGGCTCAACGCCTCTGCGCCGGAGCCCGTGGTGTGCACAGCGTGGCCGGCCCGTTCGAGATAGCGGCGGACGAGTTCCCGCAGTTCCCGATCGTCTTCGACCACGAGGACCACACCCGACATGACTTCGTGCCTCCTGGCGACTCGCCTAGATGAACAGCAGTTGGGCGCCGTCGGTCTTCTCGATGAAGTCGGCGGCGTTGATGATGTCCTCGACGCCTTCGTAGAGATCGTCCTTGCTCAGGTGCATCATGTCGGCGGACATCCGGCAGGCCCACAGGTGGCCGCCGGAGGCGACGATCTGCTCGAGGAACTCGGGCACCTCGGGGACGCCGACCTCGGCGATCTGCTTCTTCATCTGGTGGGTGGCCATCGCGGTCATCCCGGGCAGGCCACCGATCCCCTGCGGCAGGTGGGTGGCGGTGTTACCCAGCATCGTGAACTTCAGGTCACCCATCCGCGACTTCGTGATCATGTCGAAGCCCCAGAAGGTGAAGAACAAGTGCGTCTCCACCCCCTCGCCCAGGGCGGCGTTGGCGAGGATGAGGCCGGGGTAGGCCATGTCGAGGGTGCCCTTGGAACAGATGATGGCGAGTTTGCGGCCGGTGGTGGCGTCGTCGTCGAAGTTCGGAACGATCGCCGGTGCGGCTTGGGTGGTCATGGCAGTACTCCCGTTCAGACGCAGCCGTGCGGCTTGGGCAGGCCGGCGATGTAGGCCATCTTCTTGGCCGGCTTCTTGGGGAACAGTGCGAACAGTTCCTTGGTGGGGATGCCACCCAGCGTGGCCACGCGGCGCAGCGTGGCCGTCTCGCCCTGGGTGGCGTAGTCGGCGCGGAGAAAGGTGATCGCCTTGTAGTGCGCGTCGGTCAGGTCGATGCCGATCTGCGCGGCCAACTGCTTGGCCAGGTCGGGGTCCCACTCGTCGTAGGCGGTCAGGAAGCCTTCGTCGTCGACGTGGACGTCGCGGCCGGCGATGGTGGTGATGGGCATGGTGCTCACTCCTCAGGTTGCGGGATGTGCTTGCCGGCCATGGACAGGTGCGCCGGCAACGGGATCGGCCGCCCGGGCAGCAGGACGTTCCAATACATCCAGCGGAACGCGAGTTTGCCCCAGTGGTTGACCGCGGCATCTTCGAGCAGCCGGAACGGGCCGAGCGCCGGCACCGGGTAGCTGCCCGGCAGCGGTTCGGTGTCGTAGTTGAAGTCGATCAGCAGGGCCTTACCGTCGCCGGACTCGATGAAGCAGTTGGCGTGCCCGTCGAAACTGCCGGTCATCGGCTTCCCGGCGGCGTAGGCGACGAAGTTGTCGGCGAACACCTCGACGGAGAAGTGCGCGACCGAGCCGGCCTTGGAGGTCGGGATGTCGTTGGCGTCACCGAGGGCGAAGATGGTGTCGTGCGCCTTGGCGAGCATGGTGTGCCGGTCGACCGGGACCAGGTTCAGCTCGTTGCCGAGCCCGGAACGGGCCACGAAGTCAGCGCCCATGTTCAGCGGGACGGTGACCAGCAGGTCGAAACCGATCTCGCGCTCGTCGTAGGAGACCAGGCTGGTGTCGTCGATCCGTTCGACCAGGAAGTCGGCTTCGACGGTGATCTTCCGGTCGTCGAGCATCGAGCCGAGCCGCGCGGACGCGATCGGCTTGGTGAACGCCCCGGGCAGGGGGGTGGCGTAGACCAGTTCGACCCGGTCGCGCATGCCGCGCTGCCGGAAGTAAGCGTCGGCGAGGAAGATGAACTCCAGCGGCGCGACCGGGCATTTGATCGGCATGTCGGTGATGTGCACGACCAGCCGCCCACCCTCGAACGCGTCGAGGGCTTTCGCCAGGGCCAGGGCGCCGTCGAAGGTGTAGAAGTCGAAGATCCGCTCACGCCACTGCCCGCCGTCGAGCATCCCCGGGGTCTGGTCCGGCCGCGGCGTGACGCCGGAAGCGATCACCAGGTAGTCGTACGGCAACGACCGGCCGTCAGACAGCACCACCCGGTTCTCGTCGGGCACCACCCGGTCAACCTCGCCGCTTATCAGCTCCACGCCGTCGGTGATCAGCGGCCGGGTCGGCCTGACCACCTGATCCGGGGTGTACATACCGAACGGCAGGAACAAATAGCCCGGCTGGTAGAAGTGCGTGTCGCTGGGCTCCACCACGGTGATCCGCCACTCCGCGCGGGCCAACCGGTGACGCAGCTTGTTGACCACCATCGTGCCCGCGGTACCGGCACCCAGAACGAGCAACCTGCGCATCGCATCCACCTCCGACCGATCCTTGATACCCCCCAGGGTATTCGCGGGCCCAGCACCGCCACAGGGAACAAAGTCCCGTCATGAACGGGACCGCCGCCGGCCTGTGACCGGAAGTCTGGATCTACCCGAACAGCAGGTCGCCGTACTTGACCACGACGGCGAGAGTCAAGATCAACAGCCAGATCACCACGACGATGAGATCGAGGTTGGCCCGCACTGCCCCGGCCAGGGTCTCCTGCAGCCGGGCCGGCAGGAACAGGTTGCCGTCGCGGATGTTGACGTGGGTCAGGGTGGCGAACACGAGCGTGGTGGAGAGGGTCACCAGCAGGCACCACGGGCACAGCGCGCCGATGTGGAACATCGACTGGTAGAACAGCCAGTACGCGAAGCCCAGCCCGATGGTGTAGACCACCTGCGCGGCGAACATGAACCAGCGCGGAAACCGCACGCCGCCCAGGCAGGCCACCGCGAGGGTGATCACCACCGGCTCGGCGATCAGGCCAAGGAACGCGTTGGGAAATCCGAGCAGCTGGGACTGCCAAGCGGCGGCGACCGTGCCGCAGCTGATCACCGCGTTGATGTCGCAGGACAGCTCCGCAGTGGGATCGGCAGCGAGCTTGACCGCGTCGACCGCCAGCACGAACGAGGCGATCAAACTCAGCATCGACGAGAAGAGCATCGTGCCGAAGATCCAGGCGTTGGCGTGCCGGACCCGCTGCATCGTGCTCAGTAGCCCCGTCACTACGTGCCGCTCTTGGCCGCGGCTGCTACGGCCTGGGTCAGCGGACCCGCGCGGTACACGTCGCTGGTGAACACCGTGCCGTTGATGCTCACCCTCGGCGTACCTTCGACACCCGAGTCGAACGCGGCCTCGGTCACCTTGGCCACCCAGGGTTCGAAGATGCGTTCGCCGAACGCGTCGACCACCTCCCGGCCGACTCCGGCCTGGGTGGCCAGGTTTGCGATCCGCTGGTCGCTGAGCCCTCGGGTGCCCTCCTCGGGCTGGTTGTCATACAGAGCGATGTTGAACGCCCACACCTTCTCCGGGGCGCGGTCGGCGACCGTGGCCATCGCGTTGGCGGCACGGGTGGAATATCTGGTGCCCTGGGACGTACGGTCCAGGAACGAGATCGGGCGCAGCTCCACCTTCGCCGTGCCGGCCTGGATGAGCCGGTCCAGTTCGGCGCCGTTGGCCTGCTCGAACCTGCCGCAGGCCGGGCACATGTAGTCCAGGACGATCTCCACGGTCACCGGCGCGGCCGGCGCACCGACCGGGATCGTCCCGGCCGCGGTGAGATTCGCCGGGGTGACCAGCTTCCCGCCGCCGGCGGTGGGCTCGTCGTTGTTGGCGGCGTTGAACGCCACGAGTCCGATAGCGGCCACCAGACCGGCGATGATCATGCCGCCGACGGTGAGCACCCAGTTGATCCGCCGGCCGCGTTGCGCGGCGATGGCCGCTTGCGCCTTGCGCGTCTCGCGGGATGCCACCCGCTGCTGCTTGCCCATCTCGCTTCACCCGTTTTCCGCTTGAAAGTCATTGGTTCGGTCGGCCCGCCGTCCCGGGCACAGCGCACGATCCGCGGGACCCGGGCAGGAAGATCTCCATGCCGCACCCGGTCGACCGGGTGAGATCAGCGCCTGGAGCAGGCATGTTTCGGCTACGCCGCGGCCGGCTGCTGGGGGGTGAGACGGTCCCACGCCGGTATGGGCAGGGCGATGACCGCCGCCGGGAACAGCCCGTGTTCCTCGTTGTCGATGTGCCGGTACAACCGCTCCAGGGCGGCCAGCACCGCCGGCCAGTCCGGTGCCGTCCGGTCGACCACACCGAGAACGCCGTGGATGTCGTCGTGTTCGTCGCACAACTTGTCCACCGCTTCGGTGAGGCTGCCCTCCGCGCGGAGCTCGACGAAAAGACCCCGCTCCTCGGAATCGGTGTGTGGCATCAGCAATGCGAGCAGCGCGTCGAGCCGCACCAGTGGATCGCCGGCGCCGGAGGTGATCGCCGTCCGCAGCCGCCCGGCCGAGTTGGCGATCGCCTCGTGTTCGGCGGTCAGCCGGCCGATCAGCGGGAATTCCCGGCAGCCGCAGTAATCGCACACGACGGTGTTCTCCTGACGAGGATGTGATGGTCCTTCCAGCGTGTCCGCGGTCGTGTCCGTCGAATAGGGCCTTTGGTCCTCATCGTCGAAGCGACGGGACCTGCGGCCCTACCCTCCCGGGACGTGCTGCCCTGCCGTCCCGGCGCCGCAGGGACGACTCTCGTAGCATGACAATGCCCCCACCCGAGACTCTCGAGGGCTGCATCCGGTTGGCGACCACCGCGCCGTCGCTGCACAACAGCCAGCCATGGCTGTTTCGGGTCGGCGACGGCGTGGTGGACGTGTATGCTGACTGGCGGCGACAGCTGGAGGTGCTCGACCCGACCGGCCGGGAACTGCTGATCAGCGTCGGTGCGGCCGTGTTCACGCTGGGCCTCGCACTGCGCGGTGCCGGCTATCGACCGGAGATCGGCCTCTTTCCCGATGCGGGCAAGCCCAACCTCGTAGCACGGTTGAGCGCCGAAAACTGCTCGGCGCTCGACCCTGCCGTGCGGGATCTGGCCGCCGCGATCCCGCACCGGCACACCAACCGGTATCCATTCGCCTCCGCCGCCGTTCCCGCCGACGCGATCGAGCGCCTGATCGACGCCGCCCGGCAGGAGGCCGCCACGCTGACCGTCGCGAACCCGGTCAGCCGCAACACGATCATCCGCCTGTCACAGGACGCCGATCGGCGGCAACGAGCCATCGGTGGCTACCGGGCGGAGCTGGCCCGCTGGACCACCCACCGCACGCTGCACCGCGACGGTGTGCCCCCGTTGGCGATCGGGCCCTGGGATGCTTTGGAGATCATGCCCATCCGCGACTTCGGGCTGCTGCAACCCCACCTCGCCAGGACGGCCGAGGAGTTCGAACCGGATCCGACGCTCGTGGTGCTGGCCACCGCCGGCGACGACCGCGCGGACTGGGTCCGCGCAGGCCAGGCCCTGCAACGGGTCCTTCTGACCGCTACCTGGCAGAATCTGGCCACCACACCGGTCAGCCAGCCCGTCGAGATCCCCGCCGTCCGCAGCCAACTGAGCGACCCGGCCAGGGGCATCTGGGCGCAGATGATCCTGCGCGTCGGCTACGGCCGTCCCGCCGCGAGCACGCCCCGGCGCCCACTGTCCGATGTGCTGCTGACCTCGGACGACTGAGCCTGCGCAGTGCGGCCCGGGGACGGCATCTCACCGTCGGGGTATGGCAGTGGACCCGGACACGTCGCGCACGGCGAGCCGGGCGACGTGGCCGGTCAGGGCGGCGGCGAGTTCGCTGTGGTGGCGCACCACGGCCTGGGCGGCTTGTTCATCGGCGACGCGGTTCGGCTGTGACATGGAACCCTCCCCTAGTTTTACTGTAGTTCGACGTTATAACGTTAAGCACCATGGAAACACCGCGAACAGGCCCCAGCGGGGAGACAATCGATACGCCCCGCCACCGGGCACTCGGATCAGCCAGCCGGGTGACGATCCTGGGCCTGGTGCGTGCCGCCGAGGGCGGCGTTACGGCTGCCGAGGTGGCGGCTCAGACCGGGCAGCACCTGTCCACGACCCGCGTCCACCTGGACCGGCTCGCCGAAACCGGGCTGCTGGTAAAGGCGCGCGCCAGCGGTGGGCAGCCCGGCAGGCCGGCCTGGCGCTACCGGGCGGCGGCCGCCGATCCGGCGCCGGCGCCGTACCGGGCGCTGGCCGCCGCCCTGCTCGATCAGCTGTCCGGCGGCGGCAGCGACGTCCGCGAGGCCGCGGCGCGGGCGGGTCAGAGATGGGGCCGGCAGTTGGCCGCCGCCGGTGCCGAACACGTGGACCCCGTCGACTCGGTGATCACCGTCTTGGGCGGGCTCGGCTTCAGCCCTCGCCGCCAGTCACCCGAGGTGGGGGAAACCACGCAGGTGCACCTCTACACGTGCCCGTTTCTGGAACTGGTGGGCCAGAACCCCGATGCCATGTGCGGACTGCACCTCGGGGTCGTCCGCGGGATCCTCGAGCACGGCGGCGGCTCCGGCGAGTCGGTGGTGTTGGAGCCCTTCGGCGCGCCGGCCGCGTGTGTCGTACGCCTGTCGGCACCCGCTCGCCCGGCGGCCGGGGGGCGGTCATGAGCCGCTCGGCGGGGGTGCCGGTCCGGTGGCGGCTGCCCGTGCTGGCCGCCTTTCTGGCCCAGTTCGACACCGTCTACCGGGAAGGCCGATGGCAGCTACGCTCCGCCGACCCCGGGGCCGCCCAGGTGCTCGACCTCACCCCTGCCGGCGGCGGCTTCGTCGAAACCGTCCTGCCCGCACCGGGCCACTATCCGGTCGTCAGCCACGTCATGGTCGATCCCGACCGCGGCACCATCGAGGTCAGGTGAACCACCCGATGACGACCAGCAGCACACGCTCCTCGGCCGGCCGACGCAAGAAGGCACGGCAATACCTCCCACCCCAGCACGGCGCCTGGGCGATGCTCATCGTCCCCTGGCTCGCGGGTGTCCTGACCGCGGGATTCCACTGGGCGCACCTGCCGCTGCTGGGTGCATGGGTCGCCGGCTACCTGCTTTCCTACTACGCCCTACAGGCCGTCAAGACCCGTCGCCTGTCCCGCTTCCGGCCGCAGCTACTGCTGTACGCGCCGATCACCGCCGTACTCGGTCTGGTTGTCGTCCTTGCCCGGCCCCACGTCCTGGCCTACGCCCCCGCCTACGCGCTGCTGCTGGCGCTCAACGCCGCATACGCGTGGCGACGCCGGGAACGGGCCCTGGTCAACGATCTGACCTCCGTCGTCCAGAGCTGCCTCATGGTCTTCGTCGCGGCCACCGTCGCCGCTGCCGGCATCGGCCAGGTCGTGCTGGCCTTTACCGCGATCCTGCTGTACTTCACCGGCACGGTCCTGTACGTCAAGACCATGATCCGCGAGCGCGGAAACGCGTCGTACCGCCGCGCATCGGTGGCCTACCACGTCCTCGCACTCGGCGCGGCGGCCGTTCTCAGCATCCCGATCGCGGCCGTCTTCGTTCTCCTGCTGGTTCGTGCGGCCGTGCTTCCCCGATACCGGCTGACACCGAAGCGGGTCGGCATCGCCGAGATCGTCGCCGCCACGCTCGTGCTCAGCACAGCCGTGGCCGCATGATGACAACCCCGCGGAGACACACTCCCTCCGACAGGGTCGAGAACATGAGCACCGAGTAGCAGCCAGGCGACCGGGGTCAGCCGGATCTGGCGGCCCTTCTCGGGGCCGAGATCAGTGGTCATCATGCGTCCTTTCCACGGCGTGACTCGCCGGCGAGGTGCCGTTGACACCGGGCGCGGCCTGACCGCGGATGGCGTCGAGGAACGGGCCGATGATGTCGATCGGCAACGGGAAGACCACAGTGGAGTTGTGGTCGGCACCGAACTCGAGCAGGGTTTGCAGGTAACGCAACTGGAGGCTCGCCGGACACTCACTGAGTGTTTTCGCGGCGTCACGGAGCTGCGCCGACGCCTGGAGCTCGCCGCGGGCGTTGATCACCTTCGCGCGCCGTTCCCGCTCGGCCTCGGCCTCGCGCGCCATCGCCCGCTGCATCGCCTCCGGGATCTCGACGTCCTTGATCTCCACGACGTCGACCTTGACGCCCCAGGGCTCGATCATGGCGGCGAGCGACTTCGCGAGGTCCTCGTTGAGGTCCGCCCGGTGCGCGAGCAACGTGTCCAGATCCGCACGGCCGACGACCGAACGCAGGGTGGTCTGGGCGATCTGGGACGTGGCGACCGCGTGGTTCTCCACCGACATCACGGACTTCACCGGGTCGACCACCCGGAAGAGCACCACGGCGTTCACCCGGGCCGGGACGTCGCGGCGGAGGCCGAGAACCAGGTCACGGCTCCTCCTCGTCACGCCGGTCGTGGATCTCCCGGGGTCGGTGATCACCTCAGGAATCAGTCCGAACTTCGTGCTGTTCGTGCCGAAGAAGTCGGCGTACCGCTTGGTGGCATCCTGGAATGCCGAGACCTGCTCCGCGGTGAACACCAGCTCGCCGCTGGCCTCGTCGTAGCGGTTCTCGCGCAGCATTCGCTTGACGGCCTCTGTCGGCTACTGCTGCCCGGAGACGGTGAGTTCGACCTTGATGTGCTCGGCAGAGTTACGAGGGTACTCGGCGGTGTAGTCCGGGCCGAGGTACCCGCCGTGACCCATCACCGAGCCGCACTGCTGCAGCGTTCGGCGAAGGAAGATCTGCCAGCCAGCGGTCACACCCTCGACCGTATCGACAAGGTCAGATGTTGCGCAGCCCGAAGTGCGCCTCGTGGCAAAAGGACAAAGAAACGAATCAGCAAACTGCCAGTTGCGAAAGTCTTCAAGCCGCATCGAACACCACCTAACTCTCGCAGCCACTACTGGCAGGCGCCGGACAGTCTGTGTGTCGCGCATCCGGGCGGCGCAACCATGCTCGACCCCGACGACATTCCCAGGCTAAGGAGTCGGACATGCCAGAGATGGATGTGGCGCTGAAGGACACGATGCAGATCGACGGCGCCCTCGGGGCTGCGCTAGTCGATCACACCAGCGGCATGGCGCTGGGCACCGCCGGCGGCGGCAAGAACCTCGACCTGGCGGTCGCTGCGGCCGGTAACACGGACGTGGTGCGCGCCAAGCTGCGCGCCATGGAGATGCTCAACCTCACCGAGAAGGTCGAGGACATCCTCATCACGCTGGACACCCAGTATCACCTCATCCGTCCGCTGAGCAGCCGGTCCGGCAAGGGCCTGTTCCTCTATCTGGTCCTGAACAAGGACCGCGCCAACCTGGCCATGGCCCGCCACCAACTGCGAGCGATCGAGGGAACGCTCGACATGTAGTTGCGGGCACCGCCTCCGAGGGCTGCGGCCCCGGCGGGAGCGAGCGACGTCGGCCCTGGAGTTTCCGTGACGGTCTCAGTCAACGTGCAATTTGCATATTTGCGCAACTGATAAACTTGTCATCAATGCTGCTGACGAGCTTAGGCTGGGTGGTGACCGCATGTCGGTGCCGTTGTATCAGGCGAAGGCGGAGTTGTTCCGCACATTGGGCCACCCCGTGCGAATCCGAGTGCTGGAGTTGCTGCAAGACGGCCCTAAACCGGTCCGTGATCTCCTGCTGGAGATCGACGTGGAAGCGTCGAACCTGTCCCAGCAGCTGGCGGTGTTGCGCCGGACAGGGCTGGTGGAGTCCAGCCGTGAAGGCGCGTCGGTGATGTACGCGTTGAGCACGCCCGACGTGGCGGACCTCCTGGCCGCCGGCCGCCGCATTCTCGGTTCGGTACTGGCCGACCGGGGTGGGCTGTTGGTGCAACTACAGGCCGATGGCAGCAGCCGGTGAGCGCGGGCCGGGCTCGTCACCGCCGTCATCCTCCACGCGGGTGGCACAGGGCGCACTGGGCCGCCCAGGCGATGCTGTCGGTCAGGGCCGGGTCCGGCGTTGCCCACGCAGCGCCGGGTGCTGCCGTGGCAGCAAGCATCTGGGCTACCGCTGCCAGGACATCGACCTGCAATCGGCCAGCCTGGGTGTCGACCAGAGCAGCGAGCAGGCCGGGTAGGACCGCAAGGCAGTCAGCGAGGGCCGGCAACCGGACGATCAGTGGACTCGCCTGACCCGACGTTCGAGGATCTTCCACGGGCGTCGCGCACAGATCCACGACGACGTCGGCGTCTCGGGCGATCCGGGCAAGCGGCACAGACCAAGCGTCGGCCTGCCTCCAGAACACCAGATTGCGGATGCCGATGGCGATCAGGAGAGGAGCCATCTCGACCAGTTCGTCACTACCGGCAACCACCACACTGCTCCGTTCAACCGGGCGTCCGGTAAGACGCAGCTCTGTCAGCACCCGTGTCGCAGTCACGACGGCGAGGAGATCGGTGTCGGTGACCACAACATGGCCCGCGCCCTCAAGGGCCTGGCGAAACTGCCAGGCCCGGTCTGCTCGGGTGTGGACCAGATAGACGACGGACATGTCAGCGCGCACAACACTTAGGACAGAAGACGCGTCTGACTCATCAGCGCTCAAGCTCGCAGCGCAGGAATTGAACCCCAGGTTTCTGAGCCAGCGCGCAAGGCCGGACAACACGGGGTCCGGTTCTGTTCCTTCGGGTAAGGCACTGCCGTCACCGATCACGGCGATCAAAACCAATGTTCGCCGTTCATGCTCCGAGCCCTCGCTCTGCCACGCAGCTCACTGTTCCCTCGGACAGCCGGTACGACAGGCCGACCACCGCGCATCGGCCGGCGGACACCTCATTGGCCAGCAGCACCGAGCGTCCCACCAGCCCTCCGACAGTCCGCCGGATGTGTTCGTCCACAAACTGATCGACTTCGGTGAACCCCCGCGCTCGCGCGGCCAACACACTCGGCATCACACGCTCCACCACGTCTCCGAGGTAGCCGGCCGGCGCCACACCCCCACGTTCAGCTTCGCTGGCCTCGGTGACTGCGCCGCAGGAGTCATGCCCGAGGACGACGACAAGCGGTGCCCCCAGCACGGTAACCCCGTACTCGACACTGCCCAGCACCTCCGCGCCCGCCACGTGGCCAGCGGTCCGTACCACGAACAGATCCCCCAGCCCTCGATCGAAGATGATTTCCGCCGCCAGCCTTGAATCCGAACAGCCGAACAGCACAGCGAACGGACGCTGCCCCGGCGCCGACCTCGATCGGTGATCGGCATCCTGATTGGGATGCAGCCGCTCACCGCGCACGAAGCGAGAATTGCCTTCCAACAGGACGGCGTACGCCTCAGCAGGCGACAATGGACTCAGATCAGCCATACGATCAACCTATCCGACGGCACGTGCGGGAGCCTGGAGGCGCGGGCCGACATGACCCACTCCCGCGGCCTACCATCCTGGCGGTCGCCGTAGCGGGGAAGGCCCGCCGCCCCCAGTATTCAGCCGACTCCGGGCGACGTGTGGGCTCGGGCGGCCGGGTGTCGCGACGGTTGCTGTCAGCTTGGTGTCATCGGAGCCGGCCGGTGGTGGGGTGTGGCGGTGTTCGGGCAGGCCGAGGTCGCGGCGGGCCCGGTCGAGGTGGGTGATCGCGGTCCGGGTGACTTCGGCTTCCGGCCGATCGCCATCGATGGTGATGAGGGTTTCGCGTTTCCGGTAGTAGTCGAGCAGCGGGGTGGCGGCGTGGTCGAAGATGTCGAGGCGGTGGCCGATGACGTGTTCGGTGTCGTCGGTGCGGCCGGTCTGCGCGCCGCGGGCGAGCAGACGGCGGATCAGTTCGGGTCGTGCGGCGGTTAGGTATACGGCGATACGGACCTCGGCGCCGAGCAGTTCGGCGACCCGGTAGGCGGTTTCGGCCTGTTCGACGGTGCGGGGGAAGCCGTCGAGGATGTAGCCGCCATCTCGGGTGGCTGCTTCGACGGGCTTACGCAGGATGTCCATGACGATGCTGTCGGGGACGAGGTCGCCGCGGCGGATGCATGCGGCGACGGACCGGCCGATGGTGGTGCTCTCGGCGACGTGGCGGCGCAGCAGGTCGCCGCTGGAGATGTGGGCGATGCCGTAGTGCTCGGCGAGGTGCACGGCCTGGGTGCCCTTGCCGGAGCCGGGTGGGCCGATCAGCAGTAGTCGCATGGAGACGCTCCGGGGGGTGAGGGTTCGAAGGGGGCGGTCTGCGGCTGGTGCCGGGTTGGCGCGGTACGGATCTGGCCACCGCGGTCGGGTCCGTTGCCGGGTCGGCCGGCGCCGTTGCCGGCGGGTCCGGTGGCGCCGGCGGGTGGCGTCAGGTCGGCGTTGTCGTGGTTCAGGACGTGGGCGCGGGCGTGGGTGATGGCGGTCGGGGTGTCGGGGAAGACGTGACCGTCGCGGCGGAGCTGCTCGGCTAATCCGAGGGTGGTCAGGACCTGTTCGTGGCCGGGGGTGATGCCGGAGAGCAGGACGACGATGCCGCGGCGCCGCAGCCGGTTGATCGCGTCTGCGAGAACGTGTGCGCCGGTGGCGTCGAGCGTGGAGACCCGTGACATGCGCAGGATGACAACCCGCACGTCGGCGATCTCGGACAGCTGCAGCAGGAAGGTGTGGGCGGCGGCGAAGAACAACGGGCCATCAAGGCGGTAGGCGACGATGTGCTCGGCGAGCAGCGCGTGTTCCTCGGCGCTGTGGTCGCCGGCCTCCAGCGGGACCTGCTGCAGACGGGCGGTGCGGGCCACCGCGCGCAGAGCCAGCACGATCGCCACGCCGATCCCGACGGCGACGGCGGTGACCAGGTCGAACACGACGGTCACGGTGAAGGTGAGGATCAGCACGACCGCGTCGCCGCGGGTGGAACGCGCCAGAGCGATCAGCGAACCGGCCTCGACCATGCGCACGGTGGTGGCCAGCAGAACCCCGGCCAACGCCGCGAGGGGGATGCGGCCGACCAATGGTGCGGCGGCCAGCACGATCACGGCCAGTGCCACGGCGTGGGTCAGAGATGCCAGTTTCGAGGCGGCGCCGGCGCGGACGTTGACGGCGGTGCGCGCGATCGCGGCGGTAGCGGGAATCCCGCCGAACACGGGCGCGGCGAGGTTCGCCAGTCCTTGGCCGAACAGTTCCCGGTCGGAATCGTGGCGCTCGTTGACGCTCATCGCGTCGGCGACGGTCGCGGACAGCAGGCTCTCCAGGGCGGCGAGCGCGGCAACGGCCAGCGCCGCCGGCAGCAGCGCCTGCACGGCGCCGAAGTCGAGGAAGCTCAGCGACGGGGCCGGAATGCCGGCGGGCAGGGTGCCGATACGGGTCAGACCGATCGGTGCGGCCTCCGCCAGGATCGTCGCGGCGGCGACCCCGAGCAGCGAGAACGGCAATCCGGGACGCCAGCGGGCACCGAACAGCATCAGCGCCGCGACACCGAGGGCGACCGCGATGGGTGCGGGGTCCGGGGTACGGGCGAAGCGGGCGACCGCGTCGGCAGCCACCGCCCAGACCTTGTCACCGTGCGCATCGGTGACGCCGAGCGCGGCCGGAAGCTGCTGGAGGGCGATGACCACCGCGATGCCGGCGGTGAAGCCCTCGATCACCGGGGTGGGCAGGTAACGGACGTACCGGCCGAGCCGGGCCACGGCCAGGGCGATCAGGACCACACCGGCCATCGCTCCGACCATGAGCACCCCGCGGGCGCCGAAGCGCTGCACGACCGGGACCAGGACCACGGTCATCGCACCGGTAGGCCCGGACACCTGCAGGTTCGATCCGCCGAAGATCGCGGCGACGGCGCCGGCGATGACCGCGGTGACCAGTCCGGCCTGTGCGCCGAGACCGGAGGTGACCCCGAACGCCAACGCCAGCGGCAACGCCACCACCGCCACGGTGAGCCCCGCCAGCAGGTCGCGGCGCGGCGAGCGCCGTACCGCAGTCCAGTCCGAACGCTGCGGTAGCAGGCCCGTGAACCGGGAACCGAGCGACCGTATCGCCTGTGCCGTGCTCATGACCGCTGACCGGTGCGCAACTGCGCGAGCAGCCCGTCGCGGTCGGACAGCACCGCACCGAGGATCCTGCGTGCGGCGGCGAGCAGATCCGCGACGTCCGGCGTACTCAACGAATAGACTACCAACGATCCCTCGCGGGTTGAGGCCACCAGACCCGCGCGACGCAGCACCGACAGCTGCTGCGACAGGCTGGACGGCTCCACCTCGATCATGGTGAGCAGGTCACGGACCGGCTTCGGCCCGCCCTGCAATAGCTCAAGCACCCGGATCCGCACCGGATGGCCCAGCGTCCGGAAGAACTCGGCTTTCACCTGGCACACCGGCAACGACACCCGGCTCACCCCCTCGACATCTCAGGCATCTATCGGATCCACTACTTGCGAACATTAGCAATTAACAAGCCAGGCGGATGCCGCCATGGCGGTGACCTTGCCCACGGAGGGGACACGGGTCGCCGCCTCAGCCGCCGGGATCAGGCAGCCGGGTGGCCTCTGGGTCGGACGCATTGCCGCCTCGGAAACCCGGACCAGAGTACATTACGTTCTGCTTACTTGCTAAGGTTGGCAAGTCATGATTCGTTGCCGTCTGCGGCGTCGGCCAACACGGGACCGGTGACAGTCCTGGGCGGTGCGACGAGAGCGAAGGTGGGGGTGTCCGACCATGCAACTGGTAGGCGCTGAGGCATCGGACGAACAACGCGTCGGCGGTGACCCGGCTTTCGCCGCGGTCATCACCGTGCGTGCCAGGCGGGACGAACCGGTGGCGCCACTGCTGGGCTTCCTCGAACCCTGCTGGGGGCTGCGCCCGCTGCCGTGGGCCGTGCCAGGCCAGAAACGCGTACTGGTACAGGTCGACGACGAGGCGGCATTACGCCGGCTGAGCCAGGAGGCCCTCCGACACCGCCGTGTGCTCGGCTGCATCGACAGGTTGTGGACGACGACCGCCGGCGGACCCATCCAGGTACGGCCGCGCCTGCCCGCACGGTCGGCACAAGATCTGGCCCTGCTACACACCACCGGCGCGAACAGGCTCGCGTCGGCCATCGCCGCGGTGCCCGAGACCGGGCGCGAGGTCACCGGCCGGCCCAACCGGGTCGCGGTGGTCACCGACGGCAGCTGCGTGCGCGGACTGGGCGCTGTCGGCCCGCTGGCGGCACTACCGATAGCGGAGGGCAAAGCAGCACTGTTCGCCCAGCTGGCCGACATCGACGCCGTACCGATCTGCCTCAACACCGCAACCACCGACGAAGTAGTCGCCGTCGTACGGGCGCTGGCACCCGCATTCGGCGCGATCAGCCTGGAAGCGATCGCCGCCCCCGGTTGCTTCGACATCGAACGACGGCTGCAGGACGAACTCGACATCCCGGTGTTCCACGACGACCAGCACGCCACCGCAGTGGTGATAGTCGCCGCGCTACGCAACGCGCTGCGCGTGGTCAGCAAGAGCCTTGCGACGGCCCACATCGTCGTGCTGGGCACCAGCACGACGGGGGCCGTCCTGACCCGGCTGGTGCGACGCGCCGGGTCCGGCACCGTGACCCGCTGGTTCCCGGACGCCGAGCCGGACACCGGCCGGCCCGCCAGTCACCTGCGGCCGGCCCGCCTCACCGGCCCCCGCCGCGTCCATGGCGGACCGGCGGCGGTCCTCGCCGGCACCGACGCGGTCGTCGACCTGAGCGACCCGGGTCTGCTCACCCCTCAACTCGTGACCGTCATGGCGGCAAGACCGGTGGTGTTCACCCTGTCCAGCCCGGAACCACGGTGGCACCCCGACCTACTCGCCGACCGGGCCGCGGTGATCGCCACCGCTCATCCCGAGCACCCGAACTACCTCACCAACGCCCTGGCGTTCCCCGGACTGACACGCGGCGCGCTCAACTCCCGTGCACCCCGCATCACCACCGCCATGCATCTTGCCGCCGCCGACGTGCTGGCCGGCCTCGTCGGGGACAATCTCCTCGGCGCGCACCGGCTGCTGCCCGACATCCTCGACCCACAGGTCGTGGAAACCGTGGCCGCGGCCGTCGCCGCGGTGGAGTCCTCACGACGCCGAGCACCACACCAACCCACCGCCGACGGACAGGGAGACCGATGACCAAGGGGGCACTGGTGAGCAGGCCGGTATACCAGATGAAGGCCGAATTCTTCAAAACGCTCGGACACCCCGCCCGGATCCGCGTCCTGGAACTGCTCAGCGAACGCGAACATTCCGTCACCGAAATGCTCCCCGAGGTCGGCATAGAGCCGGCCCACCTGTCTCAGCAACTCGCCGTGCTGCGACGAGCGAACCTCGTCACCACCCGCAAGAAAGGCTCCACCGTCTACTACACCCTCACCAGCCCACACGTCGCCAATCTGTTGGCCGTAGCACGACTCATCCTGTCCGGCGTCCTCACCGGACAGGCCGACCTGCTCCGCGACCTGCACGACGACGCCCCAGCTTCTTCGGACGCCCTCCACACCTCACGGTAGACATCAGCCATAGCAACCGGGGGTTGTCCAAGCCGGCCAGATCATCCACGCCGGGCCTTCTTGGCTTTCTGACCGGTGGGCAGCTTCGGCGGGCCTTCCCAGCCGGGACGGGACGGGCGCAGCCCGGGGCGGGTGTCGCGAGAACGGTAGGGGACGTAGGGGCGGGTGAGATAGCCGACGGGGGCGCTGAACGCATGGACCAGGCGGGTGAAGGGCCAGAACGCGAACAGCGCGAACGCGGCGATGATATGGATCTGAAAGCCGATCGGGACAGCCGCCATGATCTCGGGGTCGGGGCTGAGGTAGAACAGCGACCGGAACCACGGTGAGATGGTCTCGCGGTAGTCGTAGCCGTCGCCGGCGACATTGGCTCGCAGGGTGGAGAACAGGCCCAGCACGATCACTGAGGCGAGTACCACGTACATGGACTTGTCGTTCTTCGTCGTGGCGGCGAACACCGGGCCGGTCAGGCGGCGGCGCGCGATGAGGATGGCCATGCCGATCAGCGTGCAGAAGCCGGCGACGGTGCCGATGAACACCGCCATCAGGTGGTAGGCGTGCTCGGTGATGCCGACGGCCTCGGTCCAGGGTTTCGGGATGATCAGGCCGCCCACATGCCCGACGAGCACCATCAGCACACCGAAGTGGAACATCGGGCTGCCCCACCGCAGAATCGCACTCTCGTAGAGCTGCGACGATCGGGTGGTCCAGCCGAATTTGTCGTAGCGGTGGCGCCAGATCAGACCGCCCACGAGCACGACCATGGACAGGTAAGGAAAAACAACCCACAGCAGGACGTTCACCGGCGGCCTCCGGTCGTGTCGACGAGCCCGAACGGTTCCAGGCCGACCTGCTCGACCGGCGGGCCCGTCTGGGCCAGGCGGATAGCGGCGGCGATGTCGCCCGGCTGCGGCGGCGGCAGCATGGCCCGGATCGCCGCGACGGCGTGCCGGTAGGGCGACTTCTCGCCTGCGAGGGCCTTGTCCAACAGGTCGAGGCCGACGCGGTTCTCGCGCAGCAGCCGCCACCCGTCGTCGTCGACGGCGGCCAGGTCGAGGACCGCCGGCAGGTAGTCCGGGAGCTCGCCGCCGACGACCTCCAGGCCGGCTGCCTTGTAGGCGGCGGCGAACTGCACCAGCGCCTCGCCGCGTTTGCGGGTGTCGCCGGCGGTGTAGTAGGTCAGATGGAGGCAGCACCGGCGGCGGAAGTCGAACAGCTCGACGTAGGTGGTGACGAGCCGGCCGGGATCGGTGGTGCGGCGGTGCTCGGCCAGCGACCGCAGCGGTTCGGCCACGGCGGCGGGCAGCTCGTCGAGCGCGGCGGTCAGCGTCGCGAGAACGGCCAGGGTGTCGTGGTCCGGGTAGCGCAGCAGCAGCGACGCGGCGCGGGCGGCGACCGCCCGCCACGTCGGTTCACCCGCGGTGTGCGCCGGGCCGGGTCTGAAGGGCTTGGTGAAGCCGGTCACGGGTCGCCTCCGTTCTTCTTCGGCGGGAACAGCCCGGCGGGGGTGCCCTTGCCATCCCAGTTGAGCAGGTTGACGCGGGCTTGCTTGTCCGCAGGCGAGGCGACCGAGTCGGCGGTCTGCCGGTCGCGGAGCATGTGGAGGTTCTCGATCGAGATCGGCGTCGGCGCGCCGGAGGACTCCCCGAACGGGCCGGAGCCGCCCATGCCGGGCCCGCCCGGGGTGTCGAGGCTGCACTCGGTGGCGAGCTGTTCGAGGTTGTGGGCGTTCTCGGCGTGGGCGGCCGGGATGACGTAGCGCTCCTCGTACTTGGCGATGGCCAGCAGCCGGAACATGTCGTCCATCTCCGTGCCGGTCATGCCGACGGCGGCGGCGATGGACTCGTCGCGTTCCTCGCCGAGGTTGATCCGGCGCTGGTAGACGCGCATCGCGGCGAGGCGCTGCAGGACGGCGGTGACCGGCGCGGGGTCACCGGCGGTGAACAGGCCCGCCAGGTAGTCCACCGGGATGCGCAGCGCGTCGACAGCGCCGAAGAGGTTGTTCAGATCCTCGCCGTCGTGTCCCGTGTCGCGCAGGATGTCGACCACGGGCGACAGCGGCGGGATGTACCAGACCATCGGCATGGTCCGGTATTCCGGGTGCAACGGCAGCGCCACCTCGTACTTCATGATCAGATCCCAGATCGGGGACCGCTGCGCCGCGGTGATCCAGTCCTCCGGGATGTCCGCCGCCCGGGCTGCCGCCACCACCGACGGGTCGTGCGGGTCGAGGAAGACCGACTTCTGGGCCTCGAACAGGGCGTGCTCGTCCTTGACCGCGGCGGCCTTGCCGACGGCGTCCGCGTCGTACAGCATCAGGCCGAGGTAGCGCAGCCGGCCGACGCAGGTCTCGGAGCAGATGGTCGGCTGGCCGATCTCGATGCGCGGAAAGCAGAAGGTGCACTTCTCGGCCTTGCCGGTGCGGTGGTTGAAATAGATCTTCTTGTACGGGCAGCCGGTCACGCACATCCGCCAGCCCCGGCAGCGGTCCTGGTCGACCAGCACGATGCCGTCCTCGGCGCGCTTGTAGATCGCGCCGGACGGGCAGGACGCCGCGCAGGACGGGTTGAGGCAGTGCTCGCAGATCCGGGGCAGGAAGAACAGGAAGGACTTCTCGTACTCCTGCTTGACCTGGTCCGACAGCTGTCGCAGCACGGGGTCGCCGGCGGCGATCTCGTTGCCGCCGGCCAACGAGTCGTCCCAGTTCGCCGACCAGGTGACCTTGGTGTCCTCGCCGGTGAGCAGCGACTTCGGCCGGGCCACCGGGGTGTCGTCGCCGGCCGGGGCGGTGAGCAGGTGCTCGTAGTCGTAGGTCCACGGCTCGTAGTAGTCGGAGATGGCCGGCATCTTGGGGTTGGCGAAGATGCTGAACAGCTTCTTGATCCGGCCACCGGCGCGGGGCTTGAGCCGCCCGGTGCGGGTCCGGGTCCAGCCGCCCTGCCACTTCTCCTGGTCCTGGTACGTGCGCGGATAGCCCTGCCCGGGACGGGACTCGACGTTGTTGAACCACACGTACTCCACGCCGGAGCGGTTGGTCCACGCCTGTTTGCAGGTCACCGAGCAGGTGTGACAGCCGATGCACTTGTCGAGATTCATCACCATCGACATCTGGGCCATGACGCGCATCAGTACTCCACCTCCTGGGACCTGCGGCGAATGACCGTGACCTCGTCGCGCTGGTTGCCGGTCGGGCCGAGGTAGTTGAACGCGAACGACAGCTGGGCGTAGCCGCCGATGAGGTGGCTGGGCTTGATCAGCAGCCGGGTCAGCGAGTTGTGGATGCCGCCGCGACGGCCGTTCGTCTCGGCCTTGGGCACGTCGATGACCCGCTCGGCGGCGTGGTAGAGGTACACGGTGCCCTCGGGCATCTTGTGCGTCACCACGGAGCGGCAGACCACGACGCCGTTGCGGTTGACGGCCTCGATCCACTCGTTGTCCGTCACCCCGATCTTCGCCGCGTCGATCTCGCTCATCCACATCGTCGGGCCGCCGCGGGAGAGCGTGAGCATGATCAGGTTGTCCTGGTACTCCGAGTGGATGGACCACTTCGAGTGCGGCGTCAGATAGCGCACCGTCAGCTCCAGCTCGCCCTTGGGGCCGAGGCGGGGCTCCCCGAACAGCTTGTGCATGTCCAGCGGTGGACGGAAGACCGGCAACTCCTCGCCGAGCTCCTGCATCCAGTCGTGGTCGAGGTAGAAGTGCTGCCGCCCGGTCAGCGTGTGCCACGGTTTGAGCCGCTCGACGTTGATGGTGAACGGCGAGTAGCGGCGCCCGCCGTGCTCGCTGCCCGACCACTCCGGGCTGGTGATGACCGGCACCGGCCGGGCCTGGGTGTCGGCGAAGCGGATCTGCTTGCCCTCGTGCTCGGCCGCCAGGTCCGCCAGCTTCCGCCCGGTACGCCGTTCGAGGAACTGGAACCCCTCGGTGGCCACCCGCCCGTTGGTCGTGCCCGACAGGGCCAGGATCGCCTCGCAGCAACGAATGTCGGTGTCCAGCCGCGGCCGGCCGTCGGCGACACCACCCCGCACCGTGCCGTTGACCTTCTTCAGGAACTCGACCTCCGGCTTGACGTCCACATTGACGGCCTTCGTGGTGGTGCCGAGCCGGTCCAGCAGCGGACCCAGCGAGCCCATCTTCGCGCTGATCGCCCCGTAGTCGCGTTCGACCACGATGAACTTCGGCATGGTCTTTCCCGGCACCGCCGGCACCTCGCCGGTCTTCCAGTCCCGCACCACGCCGCCCGGGGTGGCCATCGCATCCGGGGTGTCGTGCAGCAGCGGCGCCGCGACGAGGTCCTTGCGCACGCCGAGGCGCGGGCCCGCCAGCTCGGAGAAGACCTTGGCGATGCCGTGGAACGCGTCGAAGTCGGTCCGGGTCTGCCACGGCGGATTGATCGCCGGGGTGAACGCGTGGATGAACGGGTGCATGTCGGTGGTATTGAGGTCGTGCTTCTCGTACCAGGTCGCGGCGGGCAGCACCACATCGGAGAACAGGGTGGTGGAGGTCATCCGGAAGTCCAGCGACAGCAGCAGGTCGAGCTTGCCCTCGGGTGCCTGGTCGTGCCAGACCACGTCCTGCGGTCGCTTCTCCGGCGACGCCTCGGTGGCGCGCAGCGAGGCGTCGGTGCCGAGCAGATGCCGCAGGAAGTACTCGTTGCCCTTGGCCGACGAGCCCAGCAGGTTGGCCCGCCACACAGTCAGCACCCGCGGCCAGTTCTGCTCGGCGTCCGGGTCGGTGCAGGCGAAGTTGAGCCGGCCGTCGACCAGTTCCTTGGCCACGTACCCGGCCGGGTCCTCCGGCGCGGCGGCGAGCGCCTCGTCGGCCACGTCCAGGGGGCTGCGGTCGAAGGTCGGCATCGTCGGCATCCAGCCCAGCCGGGCCGACTTCGCCAGCAGGTCCGCGGTGTGCCGGCCGGCGAACTCGCCCTTGGCCAGCGGCGAGGTCAGCACGTCGGCGGTGTACTGGTCGTAGCGCCACTGGTCGGTGTGCAGATACCAGAACGCCGTACCGATCATCTGCCGCGGCGGCCGGACCCAGTCCAGGCCGAAGGCCAGATGCGACCAGCCGGTGACCGGGCGGCACTTCTCCTGACCCACGTAGTGCGCCCAGCCGCCACCGTTCTTACCCTGGCACCCGGTGATCGTGGTGAGCATCAGCATGGCCCGGTAGGTGGTGTCGGAATGGAACCAGTGGTTCGTGCCCGCGCCCATCAAGATCATCGACCGGCCGCCCGAGCGTTCGGCGTTGTCGGCGAACTCCCGGCCGATGCGGGCCACGGCCGCCGCCGGTACGCCGGTGATCGGCTCCTGCCAGGCCGGGGTGTAGGGCACCTCCGCGTCGTCGTAGCCGGTCGGCCACGTTCCCGGCAGGTCCGGCCGGGCGACACCGTACTGGGCGAGCATCAGGTCGAAGACGGTGGTGACCAGCTTGCCGGCGACCCGCGCGGTGGGCACGCCGCGGCGCATCAGCTCGGGGGTGTCGTTGTCGAAGCGGGGCAGCGCGATCTCGGCACCGTCCCCGCCGGCGCAGCTGAGCCGGGGGACGATGGCACCGAGGTCGAGGTTCCACTTGCCGACGCCGGCGTCGTTGAAGCGGTGCCCGAGCGAGCCGTTGGGCACCGCCGGCGCGTCGGTCGCGGTGTCCCACAGCACCGGCCGGAACGCCGCCTCGGCGTCGGTCTCGCCCAGGTCGGCGGCGGTGACGAACTTGCCCGGCCGGTATCCGCCGCCGTCGACCGGCTCCAGGGCGACCAGATAGGGCAGGTCGGTGTACCGCGACACGTAGTCGACGAACGGCTCGGTGGTCTTGTCGACGAAGAACTCCTTGAGGATGACGTGCCCCATCGCCATCGCGAGAGCGCCGTCCGTGCCGGGCTGCGCGGGCAGCCACTCGTCGGCGAACTTGACGTTGTCGGCATAGTCGGGCGACACCACGACGACCTTCTGGCCCCGGTAGCGGGCCTCGGCCATCCAGTGCGCGTCCGGGGTGCGGGTCACCGGGACGTTCGAGCCCCACATCATCAGGTACGAGGCGTCCCACCAGTCGCCGGACTCCGGCACGTCGGTCTGGTCGCCGAACATCTGCGGTGAGGCCACCGGCAGGTCGGCGTACCAGTCGTAGAACGACAGCATCGACCCGCCGATCAGCGACAGGAACCGGGCGCCGACGGCGTGCGACACCATCGACATGGCCGGGATCGGCGAGAACCCGGCGACCCGGTCCGGGCCGTGGGTGGCGATGGTGTGTACGTGCGCGGCGGCCACGATCTCCTGCGCCTCGTCCCAGCCCACCCGGACCAGGCCGCCCTTGCCCCGGGCCTGCTGGTAACGGCGCCGGCGTACCGGATCGGCCTGGATGTCGGCCCAGGCCGCGACCGGATCGCCGCCGAGGCGGGCCTTGGCCTCCCGGAACATCTCCACCAGGATGCCCCGGGCATACGGATAGCGCACCCGGGTGGGCGAGTAGGTGTACCAGGAGAACGCCGCTCCGCGCGGGCAACCGCGTGGCTCGTACTCCGGTCGGTCCGCACCGACGCTCGGGTAGTCGGTCTGCTGCTGCTCCCAGGTGATGATGCCGTCCTTGACGTACACCTTCCAGGAACACGAGCCGGTGCAGTTCACCCCGTGGGTGGAGCGGACCACCTTGTCATACGACCAGCGGTCACGGTAGAAGCTGTCCGCCTCCCGGCCGCCGATCTGATGCAGAGTTCGCCCGTCTGTGGACACCTCCGCACGGCGCACCAGGCCACCGAACTTGAGAAGTGCCTGTCCCGCGCTGTCGGTCGCGCCCGCCATTCGCCGCCTCGTTCCTCCGCTGGTGACCTCGGGTGGCCGGGTTCCTGCCGTAAACACACCGACGCGACCCGAACCCGCCGATTCACCCCACCATGATCGTGCCCCAGACACCCGGGCCAAAGGTCCCGTTCAACAGATCAGTTCGCCGGAGGCGGTGCTCATGACGGGCTGGATAACGACGCGGAAAGGTGCCCGCTCCACTCGACACGCTCCTTGATGCCCCGCAGCATCCGCCGTTCCATGACGAGACCGCCCGGCTCCATGACGACCCGGTCGACCAGGCGGCGCGGCCACGAGGCGCCCGCGGCTATCCGGTTCCGGCTGATCAGCCGGGTCTCCAGCCAGCGGGTCTCCAGGTGGAAGATCCACACCCAGGCGCCGTCGGTCGACCGGAGCGCGAGCGTACGTTCCGGATCGAGGATCTCCACCCGCATGCCGGGGCCCTTCGGTCCGATCGGCAGTACGTCGCCCACGGCGAGATCCTGGAACTGCGGCAGGATGTCGTCGGCGCTGCGCATGTCCGATCCGAGCAGGTTCTCGATCCAGTCATAGCTGTACCCGCCGCCACGCCCGCCGCCCATCTGCACGAGCCACGGCCACACCGTGGCCGGCGCCGCCTCGATCGTCAGGGCCCGGGTGGACACCACGTCCGCGTCCGGCAGTAGGTCGTCGCCGGGGAGCACCCTCGTGACCTCCTCGTCTGTCGCCCCATAGTGCAGGTACAACCGCCGGGCCGGCGGCGAGTATGCCGCCGCCGCGGATGCCGCCATCAGGGCCGCGCCACCGATGCCCTTCCACGATGTTGTTCTCATGGCTCCACGCTTCCTCCTCCCACGTCCCGGCTGGTAGGGGCGTCCGGCCTGGCGCACCAGGCCGGTTTCGGGATTCCCGTCCGGCTCGCCACCGCCTGGAGGATTCTGGGAGCCGCGTTTCGAATCACGAGCAGACCTGAGGAGCAGCAGCGATGGCCGTAGCGGTGGCATCACTCGCGGACCTGGCGGCGAGGTTGGAGAAGAAGATCGGCAACGCGGCCAGTACGTCCGCGATCTCGACGAGGCTGATTCTGCGGACCGGTGTCAACCTGCGCCAGCCTCGACCGGAGCAGGCCAACGACCCTGCCGTCGTGGAGAAAGTACGCGTGGCCCTGGCCGATATGGGCTATGTGCTCTGACCTGACACCATCGAGCGGGAGAAGACAACCATGGAGTTGACAGCGGTGAAGACCCGGCTGCGCAGCGCGGTGAGCTGGCAGCCGGACACCCGGAAAGCGGCCGAAGAGCTCATCGAGGGCCTCGGCGACGTCGACGCCGCGGCGCTGATGTTCTTCGCCTCCCCCGCGATCGGCGGCGACCCGATCGCACAGGCCCTGACCCGGCACTTCCCGGCGGCGGCGGTGATCGGCTGCACCACGGCGGGCGAGTTCACCGAGCGGGCGACCGGCACCGGCGGGGTGAGCGCGATCGCGCTGCCCAGATCCCTGGTCCGCACCGCGGCGGCCGCCCTCGCCGACCTCGACCGCGGCGTGGACGCGGGCATCACCGCCGCGGTGGCCCAGCTCGAGCGACAGCTGGACCGGCCGCTGCGGGACCTGGACCCCGATCGGTACGTCGGCTTCGTGCTCATCGACGGCCTGCACGGCGACGAGGAGCGCGTCAACGACCTGCTGGGCAACGCCGCGCCGCTGCTGTCGTTCGTCGGCGGATCGGCCGGCGACGACCTGGCCTTCACCAAGACGACCGTGTACGCCGACGGGACCGGGCACGACCACGGCGCCGCGCTGCTCGTCCTGGAATCCGACGCACCGTTCCGGGTGATCAAGTCGTGCAGCTTCGAGCCGGTGGGGCGCACGCTCACCATCACCGACGCGGACGTACCGGAACGGATCGTCTGGGAGCTCGACGGCCGCCCCGCCGCCCAGGTGTACGCCGAAGCCGTCGGCTGCGGCATCCACGATCTCGGCTCGACGGTGTTCATGTCCCACCCCGTCGGCCTCATGATCGACGGCAAGCCGTGGATCCGCAGCCCGCAACAGGTCGTCGAAGGGCGCGGTCTCAAGTTCTACTGCCAGGTGCTCCCGCAGATGCAGGTCGAGCTGATGCGCGGCACGGATCTGGTCGCGGAAACCCGCCACGACCTGCGCAGGGCCGCCGACGATCTCGGCGGCCACGTCGCCGGCGCGGTGATGTTCAACTGCATCCTGCGCCGGCTGGAGATCGACCAGAAGGACCTCGGCGACCAGTTCGTCGACGCGCTCGCCGACATCCCCACCGCCGGATTCCACACCTACGGCGAAAGCTGGCTCGGGCACATCAACCAAACCCTGACCGCGGTGCTCTTCGGCGCGCCGCGATCCACGACAGATTGATCATGCGCGGCGCCGGACAAGCGCCGCGATGAATCACCTCACCGGTCGGCCGAGCTGCGCACCGACAGACTCACGCGGGGCGACAACACGTCGGCCAGCGGTCGTCGGGGCGTACGGCCGGCCGGTTTGCCGTACCCGACCCGCGACACCGTCTGCGCCGAGCGGCCGCCGGCCGCACCCGCGACGTGAGTTCCGCCCACGGGCGAGGGCTTGCGCCCCGCCCGTGGCGGACAATGATCAGCTCGGTTTCGGCGCCCCGGGCCGGGCGTAGCGCCGCCAGGTCACGATGACGCAGAGGATCGCGAAGACCAGGCCGATGAGGTAGAAGGCGGTCGGGGACATGAGGGTCAGGCCGAAGCCGAAGAAGAACGGGCCGAACGCGGCGATCGCGGCCGTCCAGCCGATGACGCCGCCGGCCTGCCGGCGTTCGAAGATCATCGGCATCTGTTTGAAGGTCGACGCGTTGCCGATGCCGCTGAACAGGAAGATCGCGAGCATCCCCCACAGGAACCGATCGAAGCCGGCGTCCAGGGTCGCGGCCGAACTGGTGTCGGGCCGCAGGCCCGTGAGCGTGAACGCGATGGACGCGATGATGCCGATGCCGGACACGAGGGTCCACCGGGCGCCGCCGAACCGGTCGGTCAGCGGGCTGAACAGGACCCGGGCTGCCGCACCCACCAGCGGGCCGAGGAACACGAAGGTGACCGGATCGGGCACCGTGTAGCCGTCGATGAGCAGCCGCGCCGCAGCGCCGGCGCCCTGCACGATGTCGGGGTTCCCGGCACCGTACAGGTTCCTCATCAACAAGCCGAACTGAGCGGACAGGCCGGCGAAGGTGCCGAAGGTCATGACGTACAGCAGCGTCATCCACCAGGTGTCGGGGTTGCGGAAGATGTCGAACTGCTGCCGGACGTTGGCCACCACGGGCACCGAGCGCAGCATGGTCCAGGCGAGCACGGCCCCGACCACAATGAACGGGACATAGATGTAGGCCACGTTCTGATACCAGACCTCCTGCGCCGGCTTGCCGGGCGTACCGGCCATCGGCTGAGACCCGCCGAGGAAACCGATCATCGAGAAGCCGATGATCCACGGGGTCGCCAGCTGGACCAACGACACCCCGAAGTTACCGATCCCCGCCTGCAAGCCGAGCGCGGTGCCTTGCTTGCGGCGCGGGAAGAAGTAGGAGGTGCTGGGCATGAAGCCGGAGAACGCCCCACCCCCGATGCCGGACAGGAAGGACAACGACAACAGCATCCAGAACGGCGTCGTCGGGTCCTGCACCTGCACCCCCCACCCCACCACCGGGATGAGCAGCAGCAGGGTGGTCAGGGTGACCATCTTCCGGGTGCCCATGATCGGCGGCAGCACCATCCACATCACGCGCATCAGTCCGCCCGCCAGACCCGGCATCGCGGTCAGCCAGTAGAGCTGGCTGGTGCTGAGGTCGAAGCCGAGGTTCGTGAGCTTGGGCGCGATCGCGGACGCGAGGAACCACGACGCGAAGCACAGCGTCAGGGTGAAGGTGCTGATCCAGAGCGTGCGCCAGGCCAGGCGGTGGTCCCAGGTCTCGGGATTTTCCGGGTCCCAGGACTGCAGCCATTCACGGCCGGCGGGCCGGGGGGTGCTCGGGGACGTGGAGAGTTCGGTATTCATGCGCGGGCCTCCTCGGGCTCACGGATCGCCACGCCAGCGGACACGGCTGCTCGGTCGGTGTGGCTCGGCTTCTCGATGTGGGTGGCAAGGTCGGGTGATTCGTGGTGGAGCATCCGCACGACGGTGAGGTGCATCCAGATGGCGCACCCCGCGATGAGGAGGAACAGGACCAGGAAGGTGCTGGACGGCAGCCCGGTCCACGCCTTGGTGTAGGCGAACAGCGGCGGCAGGAAGAATCCGCCGAGGCCACCGAGCGTGCCCACCAGGCCACCCACGGGTCCCACGCTCTGCGGGAAATACTCCGGGATGTGCTTGTACACGGCGGCCTTGCCGATGCCCATCGCGCAACCGAGCAGGACGACCAGCACGGTGAACGGCACGATGCCGATCTGGTAGGCCAAGTGGGTGGTCTGGGTGCCGTCCACATGGTCGACGACGATGTGGCCCGGGGGCATCATCAGCACGCCGGCGCTGACCAGCATGACGCCGAACGTCCAGTACATGACGCGGCGGGCACCGAGGCGGTCGGACAAGGATCCGCCGAGCGGGCGCAGCAGTGAGGCGGGGAAGATGAACAGCGCGGTCAAATAGGCCGCGGTCTGCAGCGACACCTCGAAGTTGTCCATGTAGTAGGTCGGCAGCCAGGCGGCGAGCGCCACGTAGGCCCCGAAGACCGCGACGTAGTACAGGCTGAACCGCCACACCCGCAACTGCTTGAGCGGCATGAGCTGTGCACGCAGCGGGATGCCTCGGCCGGGCATCCGGTCCTGGCGGGGCGCGAGGAACCAGGTCGCTGCCGCGAGGATGAGCAGCAACACGGCGTAGACGACCGGAACCAGGCGCCAGCCGCCCGCAAGGAAGCCGAGGTAGGTGGCACCGGCGGTGCCCGCGATCAGCGGAGGGCCGATGAACTTGGTGACCGAGGCGCCGACGTTGCCCGCGCCGAAGACGCCCAGCGCGAAGCCCTGGTGCCGGCGGGGCTGCCAGGCCGAGTTCCAGGCGATGCCCGCGGAGAAGGAGTTGCCGGCGAAGCCCACCAGGAACGCCAGCACCAGCAGCATGGCGTAGGAGTCGGCGAGGGAGACCAGGTACGCCGCGACCGCGGTCGCGGCGAGCATGGCGGTCATCACCCGACGCCCGCCGAGCCGGTCGGTCACCATCCCGGCGGGAAGGCGCCAGATCGAGCCGTTGAGCACGGCGGCGGCGATGATCCAGGACAGTTGCACCTCGGAGAGGTGGAACTCCTTGCTGATCGGCTTGCCGAGGATGCCGAACATCAGCCACACCGCGAACATGACGGTGAAGCTGATGCTGGAGAGGGTCAGGACGCGAGTGCGGCCACGCACGTCGTCGCCCGGCCGGTCTCCGGCCGCCGCCTCCGCCATCTGGTCGTGGTGCGCTGGGTTGACGGACACGGTCGCTACCTCGCTGCTCAGTTCCGATGAGCGCCCGCGATATCGTCGCCGGCGCGTCTGCCTCAGTCAGCCTGTCGTGGAAGATCCAGGCGAGATAGGGACCTTGGGCCTGTCTGCGAGGGGACCGGGTCCCGGCCGGATGATAGGAAACCGGACCGGAGGGCCTATTACACGCGTCCCGGGGCATTGCGGTGACCGTCTCGCGGACGGGCCGAAGGACCGGGGAGGAACGGCCCACCCGGCCCTGCCCCGGCGCGCCGGGGCGGCGCGACGCTGATCGTGGCCGGTCCGCGGCCCGACCCCGAACAACGTTGATCAGGAAGCCGAGATGAGAATCCTGAGAAGAGCAGTGTCCCCGACGGGACGGCGTGCCGAGGGCTGGTTCCTGCCGAGCAGCCGAGCCGAGACCGTCAGAATCCACGCTTCCTGCGGGGAGGGGGACGAACAGGCGCGCCATGCCTGGGGACAGTTCGGCTACGTCGGCGACGAGCAGCGCGACCAGGTCCGCCGGTGCGAACGATGCGGCTCGACAGAGACCCGACCCAGACGCGATGTCACCGGACAGAACGGGCCGGCCCGCCGGGACACTGGCCTCTGACGGCAAGGCGGGCAAGGATGGCGTCACGCCAGAGGCATCCCAGGCGACGGCGGGATAACGGCACGAGGCTCTACGACGGATCGGGAAGCGGGTCGCGGTGCAGGAGTTCGCCGACTTCCTCAGTGGTCAGCCGCCCTTCGACGCGCTCGACGCCGCGGACCTGGCCCGGCTGGTGGCGCGCGTGGAGGTCGAGTACTTCGCCGCCGGCTCCGTGGTCGTCGCCGACGACGAGAACCGCCTTGATCACCTGTGGGTGGTCCGGACCGGCGCGCTGGAGGTGCTGGATCGTGGGCAGGTCGTCGACCTGCTCGGTCCGGGTGACACGTTCGGGCATCTCTGGCTGTTGTCCGACCTGCCACCACGGCTGCTGGTGCGCGCCCAGGAAGAGAGCCTGTGCCTGCGCATCCCCGACCCGCGCGCCTTGCTCGCCCACCCCGAGAGGCTGCGGTTCACCGCGGTGGATGCGGTCCCCCGGCGGGAACGCCTCACCGACGGCGGGGTGAGCCGTGGCGACCGGCGGCTCGCGGACCTGATGCGCCCCGTTGTCTGGTGCGCCGAAACGGACCGGATCCGTGATGTCGCCGACCAGATCGGCTGCGCAGCGACCTCCTGCGCGCTGGTGCGGACGACCGCCGGTCTGGGAATCGTCACCGACCACGACTTCCGGCGCCGAGTGGCCGCCGGGCACATCGGCATCGACGCGCCCATCGCGCAGCTGGCGACCGTGCCCGCTCTGACCATCGACGAGGACGCCACCCAGGCCGCCGGCCTGCTGTGCATGGTGGAACACGGAGTGCACCACCTCGTGGTGACCGACCAGTCCGGTCGGCCGGTCGGCGTGGTACGGGTGGTCGATCTCGCCCAGGCCGAAGTCCGTGACCCGTTGCTGATCCGCTCGGCGATCGAGAGCGCCGCCTCGATCGACCAGCTGGCCCAAGCGGCACGGTTGCTCCCGACCACGATCGTCGAGCTGTCCGACACCGGAGTGGCCGCCGCGCACATCGGCGCGGTGCACGCCGCCGTCATCGACGCCGTCCTCCGGCGGGTGCTGGACCTGCACCACAGCCCGGCGCTGGCCGCCATCCGGCACTCGTGGGTCCTGCTCGGCTCGCTGGCGCGCAGGGAACCACTACCGCTGTCGGACGTCGACACCGCACTGGTCTGGGCCGACCCGCCGGAGTCGGCGCCGGAGGTGGCCGAGACGATCCGGGCGGAAGCCTGGCAGGTGCTGAGCGAGGTGCGACGCTGCGGGCTGACCTTGTGCGCGAACGGCGCGAACGCCCACAATCCGGTCTTCAGTCGGTCCCGGTCCGGCTGGGCCGCCGCCGCCCGCGCCTGGCAGCTCGACCCCACCCAGGAGAACGCCCTGCTGCTGTCGGCGATGGTGGCCGACAGCCGCCCGGTGACCAACCTGCCACTCGGCCGTGCGCTGACCGAGCAGATCGGCTCGCACACCCGCACCACCCAGTTTCTGCGGGCACTGCTCGACGAGGCGCTGGGCTGGCGGCCGCCCACCGGATTCGTTCGGAACTTCGTCGTCGCTCACAGCGGTGAACACCGCGGCCAACTGGACCTCAAGAGCGGTGGGCTGGCTCCGGTGGTGGCCCTGGCGCGCTGGATCGCCATCGTCAGCGGCGACGCCCGCGGCACGACCACCGACCGGCTGCGCCGCGGCGCCCAGCTGGGCCTGCTCAGCACCGACGAGGCCGACACCCTGGCCGGCGGCTTCGACAACGTCTACTCGCTGCTGCTGCGACACGAGGTGCAGGCCGTCCGCGGTGGTGTCACACCGACGACGTTCTTCGCCCCCCGGGATCTCGACACCCTCACCCGCCGGCACCTGCGCGAGTCGTTTCGCGCCATCGCCCTGGTGCAGACGCGGGTGGACCGCGACTGGATGAGGCGGCTCGACCGATGACACTCCTCCGGTGAGGTTCCGCAGTCCGGTGCCGCTTCCCGGGCCACACCTGGGCACCGCCTGGCGCGCGGCGGAGTTCTGCGTCATCGATCTGGAGACCACCGGACTGGATCTGCGCCGCGACGAGATCGTCGCCTACGGGGCGGCGATCGTGGCGCAGGCGCGGATCCCGTGCGGTCGGACCGCGTACGGCCTGGTGCGCCCAACCCGGGCGATCTCGGTTCCCGCGCTGACCGTCCACGGGCTACGCCCCGCCGACCTGGCCGACGCACCCACCATCGACGAGGCCGTGGACGACCTCATCGGCCTGCTGACCAACCGGGTCCTGGTGGCGCACGCGGCCTGGGTCGAACGCGCCTTCCTCAATCGGGCGCTGCGTCTGCGCGGAGTCGCTCTCGGGCGAGTGGTCATCGACACCGCCGCCCTACTGCGAGCCTGCCGGCTCGCAGACCGCAATCCCGTCCGCGAGCCCGACCTGGAGACGGCCTCCCGCAAACTGGGGCTGCCGGTCCATACCCCGCATCATGCCCTCGGCGACGCGTTCACCACCGCCCAGTTGTTCCTCGCCTTGGCCACCCGACTGGAACGAGTGCCCGCCGGGAAGAGACCACGCCCGCTGACACTGCGGCACCTGTCCGCCATCTCCCGGCACCATCGCCTTTGAAACGGCGACAGCACGCCGGCGAGCGGCCGCCGGGCGGTCTGCGACCAGTGGAGTCTTTCGCGTAGGGCCGAAGGGCCTGCGGGCCTGTCCCCTTCGGCGGTTGAGCCCAACCCGTGGTGAAGCAAAGACTGGGGTGGGCATCCACGCGCGCACTTGCGAGGTCGCGATGAATCCGAACAGCACCGAGCATCCCTCGATCCTGAACTCGCTGGACCGGATCGGGGCTCGCCGGGCGCTACAGCGCTTCGGCGTCCTTGACGAGCCGACGAGCCCGCTGCCGACGGACCCGCCGGAGGTCGCGCAGCTGCTGTCCAGCGCCGGCTTCACGGAGCGGCTCACCGAAATCGCCCGGTCGCTCGGCCGCGATCCGCGGGACGTACGCGCCGAGTCGGCCGGCTATCTGCGCGAGATGGGCGCCACGCACACCGGGCGGGCGCCGAAGGACTGGGCCAGGTTCAGTCAATGGCTGTCCCGGGCCCACGACCTGGTCGTCGACCCCGAGCAGACGCGGCGACTGCGTGCGCTCGATCGCCAGCGGTCGTTGCTGTTCCCGTTCTCGCACCGGTCTTATCTCGACGGTGTCACGGTGCCCGCCGCGGTGTCCCAGAACGGCATCACGCCGGCGTTCGTGCTGGCCGGAGCCAACCTGGACGTCTTCCCGTTCAACCACCTGCTCCGCCGGTCGGGTTTCGTGTACGTCCGGCGGGCGACGGCCGACATCCCGGTGTACCGGCTGACGCTGCGGGCGTACGTCGCCCAAATGATCCGGAATCGGCGCAACCTCTGCTGGTCGATCGAGGGCGGCCGGACGCGAACCGGAAAGCTCCGCCCGCCGACCTACGGCGTGCTGCGCTACATCATCGACGCGCTCGACACGGCAACCGGCGCCCAGCCGCTGATCGTTCCGGTCTCGATCGTGTACGAGCAGCTGCACGAGGTCTCGATGATGACCGACGAGGCCCGCGGCAGCACCAAGCGCCCGGAGGACCTGCGCTGGTTGTGGAACTTCGGACGGTCTCAGCGGGAGAGGTTCGGTCGAGTGTATCTGCGGTTCGGTGAGCCACTTCCGCTGCGGGAAAGGCTGGCCGAGCTGCGGGCCGAGCTGCGGGCCGACGATCGGGCCGAGTCACGCGTGGTCGAGCGGATCGCCCTGGAGACCTGTCACCGCATCAACCGGGCCACGCCGGTGACGACGACGGCCGTCGTCTGTCTCGCGCTGCTCGCCGCCGACCGCGCGCTGACCCTGGACGAGGTGCTGGCCACCGTCGCCCCGCTCGCGCGGTACATCAGGCAACGCGGGCGGCCGGTGGCCGGCGCGGCGGACCTGACTGACCGGGCCACCATTCGCCGCACCCTGGACGACCTTGTCCGTTCCGGCGTGCTGGCCAGCTATGACGGCGGCACCGAGACGGTCTGGCGGATCGGTCCTGGCCAGCATCTAGTCGCCGCGTTCTACCGAAACACGGCGGTGCACGTGCTGGTGGACCGGGCGATCGGCGAGCTCGGCCTCGCGGCGGCGATGGCGGGCGACGAGAACGGGTTGCAGACCGCGAACAGGGAGACCCTGCGCCTGCGCGACTTGCTCAAATTCGACTTCTTCTTCCCACCCCGCCGGGAGTTCGCCGAGGAGATGGCCGCCGAGCTGGCGATCGTCGACCCCGGACAGGCCGGAGGGCTGCACGAGTTCACCCCCGCCGACGCCAAGCGATGGCTGCAGGACGGCGAGCCACTGGTCGCCCATCTGGTATTGCGGCCCTTCCTGGACGCCTATCACGTCGTGGCCGACCGGCTGGCCGCCTGGGAGGACGACGACGAGCCGTTCGACGAACCGCGCTTCCTCGACGAGTGCCTCCGGGTCGGCCGGCAATGGGCCCTGCAGAGACACCTGGCCAGCGAGGAGTCGGTTTCCCTGGAGCTGTTCAAGCCGGCCCTGCGGTTGGCGAGGCACCGCGATCTGGTCGAGTCCGGCGTACCCGGGACAGCCAAGCGGCGCCGCGATTTCCTGGAGGAGATATGTGGGACGGTGCGCCGGGTAAACGTGATCGCCGAGCTGGCCCGCCAGGATCGACCATGAACGCCACCGCCGCCGAGGCCGCCGAGGCGGTCCGAAACGCACCCGGAGGACCGAAGATCGGCGCGTTCTTCGACTTCGACGGGACACTCGTGCAGGGCTACACCGCGAACTCCATCTACCGGGACCGGATCCGCAAGGGCCAGGTCGGCGCCCTGGAGCTGGCCCGCGTCATCGTCGCCGCGGTGGACGGCACCGTGTTGGGCGGCGACCCGCAGACCATCGGCACGATCGGTTTCGCGGGGCTGAGGGGCCGAACCGTGGACTCCGTGGCGGATTTCGGCGAACGGTTGTTCGTCCAGAAGATCGCCGGGACGATGCGGCCGGAGGCCCGCGACCTCGTCCGCGCTCACCTGCGTCGGGGCCACACCGTCGTGGTGGCTTCCTCTGCCACCCGGGTACAGATCGAACCGGTGGCACGCGATCTCGGCATACCGCACATCGTGTGCACGGAGCTGGAGGATGAGAACGGCGTCCTCACCGGGCGCAGCACCACCGGCATGCTGTGGGGCGAGCGGAAGGCCGGCGCGGTGCGGGCGTTCGCCCGCGCCCGCGGGATCGACCTCAGACGGAGCTACGGGTACGCCAACGGGGCGGAGGACATCGCGTTCCTCGGTACTGTCGGCCGGCCGTACGCGCTGAACCCGCACCCCATGCTGCGCAGGGCCGCCGAGGAGTACGGCTGGCCGGTGCTGCTGCTGCGGGAACCGAAATCACCGGGGCTGTGCGCGTACCTCGGCACGGCCGGCGGGCTGGTGGGGACGAACATCGGGCTGGCTGCCGGCGTGGCGTTCGGGTGGCTCACCGGTGACCGCCGGCGCGGAGTCAACACCGGCATCGAGCTGTCCACCGGCATCGGGCTCGCCCTCGCCGGCGTAAAGGTCAACGTGGTGGGTGCGGAGAACCTCTGGAAGGCCCGCCCCGCGGTCTTCATCGCCAACCACCAGAGCACCCTGGACGTCCTGGTGCTCGGCACGCTTCTGCGGCGCGACTTCACCGCCGTGGCCAAGAAGGAAGCGCGCCTCGATCCGCGGATGATCATCATCGGCACGCTGCTCGACCCGGCGTGGATCGACCGTTCCGACCTGACGAAGGCCAAGAACACCCTGGACGGGGTCGTGCGGAGGCTGCGGGCGGGCACCTCGATCCTCATCCTGCCCGAGGGCACCCGGATGCCGACGCCGAGACTGGGCCGGTTCAAGAAGGGCGCATTCCACATCGCCCTGCAGGCCGGCGTGCCGATCGTGCCGATCGTGCTGCGCAACACGGGCGAGCTGGCCTGGCGGCGCTCGATGATCGTCAACCCCGGCACGGTCGACGTCGCGGTGCTGGACCCCATCGACACCGGCGACTGGACGGTCGACGACTTGGACGAGCGGGTCGCCGAGGTACGACAGCGGGTCACCGACACCCTGGCGGACTGGCCGCGGGAGGTGAGCGCACCATGAGCGCCCGCAAACCCAAGCGAGCGAGCCAGGCGGCGCTCGACCCGATCAGATCGAACGAGGAGGCGTGGGCGCTGGCCGGCGAGTGGGGCGCCGGGGATCGAATGACCGAACTCGAGACCCTGATGTGGCGCAGCGAGCGGCACCCGCGGCAGTCGTCGACCATCTCGGTCCTGATGATGCTGGACACGGTGCCGGATTGGGACCGGTTGCACGCCGCGCACGAGTGGGCGACCAGGCTGGTGCCGCGGACGCGGAAACGCGTACTGGAGCCCGCCGTGCCGGTCGGGCCGCCGGCCTGGGTGTTCGACCCGGCCTTCGACCTGGACTATCACCTGCGCCGGGTGAGCCTGCCCGCGCCGGGAGGGCTGGCGGAGGTGCTGGCCTTCGCCCAAGGCGCCGCGATGGCACCGTTCGACCGCACGCGTCCGCTCTGGGAGGGCACGCTCGTCGAAGGGTTGCCGGACGGCAGGGCCGCGTACTTCCTCAAGCTGCATCATGCGCTCACCGACGGCCTGGGCGGCGTGCCGCTGGTGTCGCTGATCCAGAGCCGGCGCCGGGAACACACCGACGACAAGCCGGTCGCGACCTCGCCGCACGAGTCCCGGCCGGATGCGCGGTGGCTCGTGGTCGAGGAACTGGCCGAGCAGGTACGGGCCCTTCCGTCAGCGGCCGGGAAACTGCTGACGTCCGGGGCGCGGGCACTGGCTCATCCGGCCACCGCGGCCGAGAGCGCGCTGTCGTTCGCCGGATCGCTGCGTCGCACCGTGGCACCGCGGCCGGTGCCGGGCTCACCGCTGTTCCGCGGCCGGACCGGCAGGTCGTGGCGGTTCGGCGTGATGGAATGCCCCCTGGCCGACCTCGACGCGGCGGCGAAGGCCGCCGGCGGGTCGGTCAACGACGCCGCCATCGCCGCGCTACTCGGCGGGATGCGCCGCTACCACGAGTGGCACGGCGTCGAGCTGGACGAGATGCCGATGACGATGCCGGTCAGCCTGCGCAAGTCGGACGACCCGATGGGCGGCAGCAAGTGGGCGGGCGCGACGTTCGCCGCGCCGATCGGGACGGAGGACCCCGAGGAACGGATCGCCGCGATCCGCGGCATCGGACTGTCGCTGCGGGTGGAACCGGCTCTGGACAGCATGTCGGCACTCGTGCCGGTGCTGAACCGGGTTCCATCGGCGGTGGGCGCCGCAGTCGGCCGGCTCTCCGCGGCCACCGACCTGTCCACGTCGAACCTCCCCGGCACGCCGTACCCGATCTACCTGGCCGGCGCGAAGGTCGAGCGGACCTATCCGTTCGGGCCGCTGCCCGGCGTCGCGGTGATGGCGGCGATGGTGTCTCACGCCGGCACCTGCTGCTTCGGGATGAACATCGACCACGCCGCCGTGCCCGACCCGCACGTGCTGGTCGACCGCATGCGCGAGGGCCTCGCGGAGGTGCTGGCAGTGACCCGGGAGACCCGGAGGGGGTAAGCCCTTGCCCTGCCGGCCAACACGCCGCACGCTGACGGGAGAACCGATACCGGGACGGGAGCTTGTCGTGGGCAGCGATGCGGAGATCCGGGCGGTCGGGCGGTTGGTCGGTGACGCTCTGGCCGGTGCGGTGGGCCTGGTCCGAGACACCCACCGGGCGATCGCCGACCGCGCTTTCACCGCCGCGGGACCGGCAGCGCAGCCGGTCCGCGCCGTGCACGGCATCATCGCGAGCGGGGTGTACGCGACCGTCCTCGGCGCCCACGCCCTGCTACCCCGAGTGATCGGCGTTGCCGTCGGCCACGGGTGGCGCCCCGAAAAAGCTCCGCTGTCGGGTCACCAGGCCGGCCGGTTGACCCTCGCCGTGGTCAACGGAATCTGGGGCGACACACTCAGCGGCCGACACCCGGACCTGGCCACCCCGATGGCGGTCCGGTCGCGCCACGAGGACGTCCCGCTCACCACCGACGCGCTGCGGGCGGCCTTCCCCACGGCGAGCCCACGGATCGCGCTGTTCGTCCACGGTCTGTGCGAGACCGAGGAGTACTGGTCCCTGGCCGCCGAACGACACCACGGAACGGAGCGCACCACGCTCGGCTCGCGGCTGCGGCGCGACCTCGCATACACCCCCGTCTACCTGCGGTACAACACCGGCCTGCACGTGTCCGACAACGGCCTCCGGCTGGCCGCCCTGCTCGAGGAACTGCTCGCCCACTGGCCGGTCGCCGTCGAGCAGATCACCCTCATCGGCCACTCGATGGGGGGCCTGGTGATCCGCAGCGCCGGCCAGCAAGGCGCCGCCGCCGGCCACCGATGGGTGCCGGCGGTGCGGCACGTCGCGTTCCTGGGCACGCCACACCTGGGAGCGCCGCTGGCCCGCGGCGTGCACACCACGGCGTGGCTGCTGGCCCGGCTCCCCGAGAGCCGGCCCATCGCCCGGCTGCTCAGCGAGCGCAGCGCCGGAGTCCACGACCTCAACTACGGTGCGCTGCTGGAGGAGGACTGGCGCGACGTCGACCCGGACACGCTGCCGCGCGACAACTGCACCGACGTGCCGTTCCTGCCGCACGCCAACCACTACTTCATCGGCGCCACCCTCACCCGGCAGCGCGACAGCCCGCTGGCCACGGTCCTGGGCGACCTGGTGGTCCCGTACCGCAGCGCCGCCGGCAGCGGTAACCGCCGGCACCTGCCGTTCAGCTCCGACAACGGCCGCCACCTCGGCGGCCTGCACCACTTCGATCTGCTCAACCACCCAGAGGTGCACGACCAGTTGTGCGCCTGGCTCGCCGAGCCGAAGTCGACGACGCTCGCCGACGACCAGCCATGACGTCCGGGGAACACCCGATTGTTGCCCCATCTCCTATCGCCTTCGCCCCCGTACGGTTGAACGGTGGGCGCGGGTCAGCCCACCAGGAACACGGGGCAGTCGGCGCGCTGGAGCAACGCGCGGCTCACGGAGCCCAGCAGCGCGTCTGTGAGAGGGCGCTTACCGCGCCGGCCCACGATGACCGCGGCCACCTTGCCGGAAGCGGCCACCAGTGCGGTGATCGGGTCACCGGCGACAGACCGGTGCTGGACGACGACGCCGTCGCGGGTGCTCGTGCGATCAGCCGGCACGGGGCCGTCCCCGGTGGCGTGCAGCATGATCAGCTCGCAGCCGCGCAGCTGGGCCTCGCGCACCGCGAAGGCGATCGTATGTGGCGAAGTCGGCGAGGTGTCCACGCCGACCACGATCGGACGGGTGGCGTAGTGCGGACCGGGCGGCCAGCCGGGCACCCGCACCACCAGCACCGCGCCGGAGTGATGGGTGGCGACCCGGTCTCCGACCGCCGTCCCGAAGGCCGCGCTCGCGATGCCGTGCTGGTGCCCCACCACGACCAGGTCCGCCGCTTCGGCCGCGCTCAACAGCATCGTGGCCGGCGCTCCGATCATCAGGCGGCTGGTCACGGCCACGGTCGGCGAGTAGCCGTGCACCCGGTCGGTCATCCGTTCGAGCAGCCGGGCACCGAGGTCGCGAGCCGGGTACCGGGCGGTGCCCGCATGCTGCACGTGTACCAGTCGCAGGTCCCAGCCGCGCAGTTCCGCCTCGATCGCTGCATGGTCCACAGCCGTGTAACTGGCCGGGGAATCGTCCACGCCGACCAGCACGAGCCCGGACTTGCTCCGGTCCGGCTTCCGGGGCGCCAGGACGGGCGTCGTGTCCCGGGTCTCGCGGTAGCCGTACGCTCCAAGGTAGCGGTTGACGGCCTCGCTGTAGGGGGTCGCACGGCGCGCGTCACCGGCGGTCTGCCTAGCTTCTTGTTGCGTTCTCTGCTTGCCGAGGTCACTCATCGCCAGCCTCCTGGTGCGATTCCTTCCTCTTCAGGACATCTGATCGGCAACCATCGGAACAGGGCCGGAGGTCCCGCCGTCGCGGGTTCGGTCGCATCCTGTCGCATTCCGGTGGCGAGGTGCTGATACTGCGGGAGACAGCGCCGACGCTGCGCGGGACCGGTAGGTCACTCTCCCGCCCCGCTCGCCGCGGTACTGGCCTTCTCACCCGCCGACAGGGCACGCCACCCGGGGGGCACCAGCAGTACCGGGCAGACAGCGCCACGCATCGCCGAGGTGCCGAGTGAGCCGTAGACGAGCTCGGCGAAGCGGCCCGTGCGCCCCATCCCGGCCACCAGCAGGCGGCTTCGCAGCGCGGCACGCTGCAGGGTGTACGTAACCTCGAATTCTTGTGTGATCAGGCGATCGACGACCACGTCCGGATAGGTCCACGCCCAACCGGCCAGCACTTCGGCGAGGTGCCGGTCGGCCTGCGCATGGCCGATCACATGATCGCCACCGCTGGTCGAGGCTTCCGGGTCGAGTGCGGCGAAGGACACGTGCAGCGCGACCAGATGCGACCCGTAGCGGGCCGCCTCCTCGTAGGCGCAGACCACCGTCGACGTCGACTGCCGGTGACCCGAGGCGAGCAGCACCACAGGCCCGCGTTGCGGGGCGGTTCCACGGTGCACGAGCAACGGGCACACGCTTTGATGGGCGAGATACGTCGCCGTCGACCCCCAGCTGGGATGGGTCCGCGCTTCGTCGCGATGACCCACCACCAACAGCTCAGCCGTCGCCGACCGCTCGGCCAGCACGGCGGACGCTCTGCCGCTGAGCAGCTCGGTGGTAACGGGCAACCGGGGTGCCTGGTGCAGGGCGCGCCGCGCCGCGAGGTCCAGCAGGTGCCGGCTGTCCGCCTCGGTGGGCAATGGGTTGCGAATCTGCGCCGAGCCGCTATAGCGGTTCGGCCAGACGTGCACGATCGCCAGTGACGCGCCGCGCCGCGCCGCCTCCGCGACCCCGAAGTCGACGATGGTCAAGTGTTCCCGGCCCCGATCGACCGCGACCACGACCGGGAGCTTCTGCGGGTGCGACGTGACGGTGTGCATATTTGGACGGTAGGCGCGGGGGCTGTCCGGCAGAACGGCCTACGGACCGGGGACGGCCGGGACTTTTGGTCCGGTTCCGCAGCCCCTACCGCTGAGTGAGGCACTCACTTGCCGTGGTACGCGGCCCACATGAAGTCGGCTGCCAGGTCATGCGTGATCTTGAACCGTGTCGCCATGGCGCGCAGGTGGGCGCGCGCCGGGCCTTCGGCGGGACCGGCCGACGCCTTTCCTCTGTCCCAGCGCCACAAGCCTGCGGTATGCAGCGCCATAGGTCCCGAGTCGCATCGCAGGAGCCGTGCCGCCGGTCAGTTCTCCGGTGGAATGGACAGCGGATGACGGTCGACGTCGCGCTCCGCCAGCCTCTGCATGGCATGGCGATACTGCCTGCCGCTGATCTCCCTCTCCATCAGCTGCCTGACCAGAGCGCCTTCCAGCGTCTCCGGCTTCGGTACCTCGCGAGCCTGGGCGGATTCCGACGCCGACCCGGCCTTGTCGTGCTTCTCTTCTTCTTTGATGGCCGACCAGGCGGCCACCGCGAGGCACGCCACCATCACCATCGTCAGCATCGCTACGAAGACCATCCTCATCACCGCCTCACGCATCATCATCGATGCCGTCGCGAGGAGCGCGGCAGGGCCGAAGGTCCCATCGGTCAGGGTCTGTCGCGAGGGTGAAGGCCCCGCGCCCGCAGTACCTACCACCGCAACCCGCGGTCATCGCATCCCCGTAGCCGACAGAACCCGACGACGGAGAGACCCTGACGGGTCTCTCCGTTGACGAGGGAGATGCTCTCAGCCGATCAGGAACACGGGGCAGGCGGCATCGCGGATCAGTGCTCGGCCGACGGAGCCGACGAACTCCGTGGTGGCATCGGCGCCGTCGGACCGGCCGACGACCACCGCCGCCGCCCGGTCCGACGCGGCCGTCAATACCTTGATCGGATCGTCCGCCACAGCACGGTGAAGCACCCGGACGCCGGCCTGGTCGCTCTGGGGCGCTGGACCGCCCATACGGTGTAGGACGACCAGCTCGCACGTGCGAAGCTTCGCCTCGGCACGGGCGAAGGCGAGGGCCGGCGTGGGGATCCACGGATCGTCGACGCCGACGACAATCGGCCGGTCGGTGACTTCTCGGCCGGGTGGCCGCCCGGGCACCTGGACGACCAACGCCGGGCCGCTGTGACGGGCAGCGACCCGTTCCGCGATGGACAGACCGAACACGGTGTGGACCGAACCGCGGCGATGCCCCACGACGACCATGTCAGTGTCGGAGAGCTCCGCCAGCAGCGCGGTAGCCGCCGCACCGACGGCGAGGTGACTGAAGACCGCAACGGTGGGTACGTGGGCGTGCACCCGTTCGGCCATCCGTTCGAGCAGGCGCGCTCCCCGGTCAGGGGCCGGGAACAGGGCCGCCCCGGCGGGTTGGACGTGCAGGAGCCGCAGATCCCAACGGCGTAGCTCAGCCTCAATGGCCGCGTGGTCCACAGCGGCGCGACTGCATGGTGAGTCGTCTACACCGACGACGACTGCACCTGCCTGCGGCGCCCGGGCCTGGATCGTCGTCGACCCGGCTGCTTCCGGATGCTCCCGGCGCCACCCTCGGTAGCCGGCTGCGCCGAGGCACCGTTTGACAGCCTCGCGACACCATGCCGGTGGCCGAGCATCGCTGCAAGAATGGCGGGGGTCTTGCCGGATCCCGTGCCTCCCGGGTTCGCTCATCGAAGCCTCCCGCTGCTGGGCTCTCTTTCGAGCACAGCGTGCCCGCGCACCTCGGAGCAGGGCCACAGGTCCCGCTGGCGGGGAGCGCAGGTCCCGCACCACTCAGCCCGGACCGGAGGCCCCGGCCGGATGATCCGGGTACGCGTACAGCTCGACCAGCCGGTGCCGTGCCGTCTGCAGTCGACCGCCCATGACAGCAAGGAAACGCGCGGTGAGTTCACGCCCGAGGCCCGGATCAGCGTTGATGAGAATGCGCACCCCCGCAGCGTCGAACTCGATCGCCTGGCAGTCCTCCGCGACCGTCGCACCGAGGGTCCACCGGTACGGCGGCAGCAGCCAGGACCAGCCGACCACACTGTCAGCACCGACGCGCTCGATGACGACGTCGCCGCGGCCCGGCACGTGGAAGTCGAGAGCGACGACGCCGGAGCGCAGCAGCCAGAAGCGATCGGCCGGACCATCCTCACGAAACAGCCGGTAGCCCGGGTACCGCAGCACCGGGCGGCCGTGGACCGCCAGGCGCCGCAGCCAGCCGACCGGAAAGTCACCGAGGAAGGGATGCAGGACGAGCTGATCGAAGACGGACAAGGGTGCCATGCCGTCCCTCCTGACAAGAGCTGCGGCGGAATCCAGCGACATCTGAGCGCGGGTGGTCCGCACCCGCCGGAGCTGGACGGTCTGCCGGATGTGCTCGGGCGAAACCGAACGGAGTGCCGATCCTCGAACCGCTGATCAGGTTGCCGTCGACGTCGTAGGTGAGCCCGTCCGCCACGTCGACGACACCCGCAACCTGCCGGGCCAAGCCAGCGATCATTGAGGGCGTCGGTCTACCGTCCGCCCGCCGAACCACAGGAACGGTGTGCGTAGCCCCCACCGGTATCGGCCCAGCCAAGGCCTCTCCCCGGTCGATGAGGGCCCGGGGGATGCTTCCAGATCCACCGAGTGTTCTCTTTCACCTCTTTTCGATCGTGGCCGCCTGCGCCGGCTCGGCCGCCACCTCGCGATCCACGTACGCGTCCAGGTAGGAAAAGCTCCCTAGGTATCGATTGATGGCCCCGGCGGCTGCCGTGTTCCGCACCCGATCACCGGCGCGGGCGCGGGCTTCCCACTCGGTCTTGATCTTTTCCCGATCGTCCATCTCCGTCGCCTCCCCAGTCCGTTGTGCGGCCCTGTGCCCCTCCTCCGGGAAATGCCGAGTGCGCCGGCGACGCTGCCGGCGCTCTCCACCCCATGTCACCATCTGCATCGCTGCGCGCCCAGGGTCGTCGGACATGTCTGGGGCGGGACGATCGCCCTGCCGTTGGCCCGCGCCAGCACAGACGAGACCGGCAGCATCATGAACCACATCTCTCTTCACTGCCTTCTCCGCCGGCTGGTCACCGAATCGGGGACCTTGGTCCTGGCCGGATCGGGCAGTTGGGCTCAAGCGTGACAGCGGGCGGGTCCGGCATCGTCGGAGGCACAGACATCGACAGGAGGACACCATGACCACCATCGGCCGCGGCACCACCGCTCACCTTGAGAAGGTCGAGGCGCCCGGCTCCATGCTCACCCACGCTGCCGCCCGGGCTCTCGCCGTGCTGCGCGTCTCCACCGGATTCGTTTTCCTGTGGGCATTCTTCGACAAGACCTTCGGCTGGGGCTACTCGACCCCGTCGGAACGCGCCTGGATCAACGGTGGCTCGCCCACCAAGGGCTTCCTGGCCAACCTCGAAGTCGGCCCGTTCAAGGGCTTCTTCCACGACATCGCCGGCGCGGGCTGGGCCAACTGGTTGTTCATGATCGGCCTGCTGGGCATCGGCCTCGCCCTGCTCCTCGGCATCGGCCTGCGCATCGCCGCGGCTGCTTCCACGCTGATGATGGCCTTCATGTGGATCGCCGAATGGCCGCTCGCCGAAGGCTCCACCAACCCGGTCACCGACTACCACTTCATCTACGCCGTCGTCAGCATCGTCCTGGCCCTCACCTATGCCGGACACACCTGGGGCCTCGGCCGCCAGTGGGCCGCACTGCCGTTCGTTCAGAAGAACCGCTGGCTCCTCTGACCACCCGTCGGCCCGACCGAACCGCCGCCCGGTCCGCCACGGACCGGGCGGACGTCTGCGTGCGACTCATGACGCCCATGGTCCGCACGGGCGGGCCCGCGGACACGATGGGACTCGAACACGGGCTACCGGCCGGCAATCAGGGTCGCGAAGGCTTCGGCGTACCGCAGGAGATGCAGGTCGCCGACGAAGTTGGCGCGGACGTGAGCGTGCGCCGCCGCGCCCATCCGGGCCCGCAGTTCAGGATCAAGCAGCAGCGCGCGGACGCTCGCCCCGAACGCCGGAAGATCGGTCGGGTCGGGCAGCAGGACACCCGTGCCGGGGGCGATCTGGTCGTTGATCCCGCCCACCGCGGAACCGATCACCGGCCGGCCCTTCCACATCGCCTCGGCCACCGTCAGCCCGAACCCCTCGGCGAGGCTCTTCTGCATCACAATGCTGGCGTGCCGCTGCAAGGCGTTCACCATCGCGGCGTTCTCATCCACGTCGTCCAGCGGCAGCGTCACCAGCAGCGTGCGCGAGCGCACCGCCGGCGGAAGCGCACGCCATTGCAGCAGGCACTCGCCATAGACAGCGGCACCCTCAGGATCGTCTGCGACGTTGGCGACCGACGGCCCGACCAGGGCCAGGTGGCTCGTCCGGTCGGCCGCCACGTGCTCGGCGAACCCTCGGAGCACGCCGTCCATGTCCTTGAGCCGGTCCCACCGGGAGACCTGCACCAACAGCTCGTCGCGTGGACCGGGAAGATCGTCGGCGATCACCACGGCCGGCCGCTCCACATGACCGGTGTGTCCGTCCAGGCGCAGGAAGCGGCCCGGACCGCCGGCCCCGCCGGGATCGTCCACCACACCGATGGTGGCCAGGATGGCTCGCACCGAACCCCGGTCGAGCTCCTGGTTCTTGGCGGCGAATGGATCGATCGACGGCGCGATGATCCATACCTGTTCGGGCGACATCCAGGCCGGCACGTACGCGCGCCGGGAGAAGACCCAGCCGTACGCCTCGGTGAGGTGTGGGCGCAGGAACGCCCATGCCGCCTCGGTCACCTCGTTCGCCGAGTCCGCGCCGATGTGACACCGCCAGAGGACCAGCGCCCCCGCATCTACCAAGGGCGCCGCCAGTCCTGCCGTCTGGGGATCGTGCAACAGCACGATATCGCCGGGCTGGACCCGGTCCAGCAGTTCCACCGCGTTCGCCGCCAGCACCCGGCTGTAGTGATCTGCCTCCGCAGCGCCGAGCCCGGTCGCGTCGCCGTGGCCGTGAATGCCGTTGTGCACCCGCTTGGTGATCGAGAAGAAGTCGGCGTCACCGTGGATCACCAACCGCCGGATCGCGATGCCGAGATCATCCACGTATCCGACGAGGACCTGCAGCATCTCCGCGACTCCGCCACCCACGGCGGTGGAGTTGACGTTCCAGATCGTACGGCCGACGAACCCGGCCCGGAACTCCCCCGCGGCCGAGAGCAACCCGGCGAACCGTTTCGCCCCGATCACCGCCTCCAGACGCGCGATCGGCCGGCGGAACGACGGCACAGCTCGAATCAGGCCCATGAGATGTGTCTACCCGCTCTGGGACCGGATCGGCACGATCCGGAGGACCTGGCACGCCACGATCCCGGCGAAGGTCATGGTCATGACCTGCCGGCAGGCGTGCTCCAGGGCGCTGCCCTGAGCGTTATCGCGGTCGCCGGGCCACATCGGCACCGGGGCATCGACACGCTCCTGCTCGATGAACTCACCAGGCGCGCGCGTGATCGAGGCATCACCCGGCTCGTCACCGGCGTACGCGGGCCACGTCCGCTGCCGGACACGCCGGGCCGCCAAACCCCGGCACAGGCGGTCCAGGCACTCGCGCACCGCCCGCGACTACGCAGCCTGGCGGCGGGAACCGCTGACTCGCCGGCCTGAGCCGGTCGGCCTCCGCCCGAGCCGATCCGGTCGGCCGCCCTGGGGCCACCGGGAACGACCAGCGCGGCGACCTGACAACAGCCGCCGAGGACGCCCGATCGGCCGTATCTCGCGCCGTATGACTCGCCACAGGTCAGGACCTACGTCCCTGGTCGGCGGCTCCACCGCGGACCAGGCTGGGATGGTCAGCCGGCGCCGGTGACACGACAGGTGTCCTGGTCAGCCGTCCGCCCTGCGGAGCAACGCCCCGCCGTGCCGCCACACGACGGCGGAACAGCCCGCCGGGCGGGCGGCGCGAGTGCACTCCTGGAGGCGTCTCGTGTCGTACTCCCGCCCGGAGATCCGCGAGGAGCCGCCACTGCCCGCGCTGATCTCGACTTCTCGCACCGGCACGGGGGCAGCGTGCACTCCAGCGGCCAGGCACGGTACCGCCAGTGAATCAGCCACCAGTTGGGCACCTGGCACGACCAGTTCGACATGTCCGGCTGCCAGCGTGGCCTTGGACCTGCGCGTACCGGGCCGCGGCGACCAGGCGGTGGTCGAACGCGACGGCGAACTAATAGGCCCGCCATGACCGCGTGGCGGGTGCTCGTGCGCGGAACAGTGCAGGGCGTCGGCTTCCGGCCGTTCGTCCACCGGATCGCCACGGGGCTCGCGCTGGACGGCACCGTGCGCAACATCGACGGCAACGTCCTGATCGAGGTCCGCGGCGCGGCGCCGGCCGTCGCCGAGCTGACCCGCGCCCTGCGCGAGCAGGCACCACCCCACGCCGTCGTCGCGGACATCACCGTGACACCCGCCGCAACCAGATCGCTGCCGGCCGGGTTCACGGTCGAGCCGAGTGCCGCCGAGGCCGGCGGGCCGGGGCGCGGCTTCACCGGTCTGCCCGTGGACCTAGCCGTCTGCGAGGACTGCCTGCGGGAGATGTCCGACCCGGCCGACCGCCGATACCGCTACCCGTTCATCAACTGCACCGCCTGCGGGCCGCGCGCCACCATCATCGACGCCCTGCCCTACGACCGGGTCCGCACCGCGATGGCCGGCTTCACGATGTGCGAACGCTGCTCCGCCGAGTATCACGACCCCACCGACCGCCGGTTCCACGCCGAACCCATCGCGTGCCCCGGCTGCGGGCCGACACTGTCCTGGCACGACCCCACCGCAGGCGGTCCGGACAGTACCGGCGAACAAGCTCTGGCCGCCGCCGTACAAGCCCTCCGCGCCGGGCAGATCGTGGCCCTCAAAGGCCTCGGCGGCTACCAGCTCGTGTGCGACGCCACCAACGCGCACACCGTGGCGGCCCTGCGCGCGCGCAAGCAGCGCCCCCGCAAGCCGCTGGCCGTCATGGTCGCCGACCTGGCAGCCGCGCAGCGGATCGGCTGGCTCACCGAGGCGGACACCGCCCTGCTCGCCACATCCGCGCGCCCGATCGTGCTGGTCGCGTCCCGCCGCGGTCCGACGGCTGCCCTGGTGCATCCCGGCACCGACCGGATCGGGCTGTTCCTGCCGACCACGCCGCTGCACCACCTGCTCGTCCGCGAGCTGGTGGCGCCGCTCGTGGTGACCAGCGGCAACCGCAGCGACGAACCGATCGCCATCGACGACGCGGACGCCGCCACGCGGCTGGCTCCGATCGCCGACGGATTCCTGTGGCACGACCGCCCGATCCGGGCCCGGTACGACGACTCCGTGGTGCGTGTCATCGCCGGCCAGCGCCGCACGGTGCGACGCGCGCGCGGCTATGCCCCGGCGTCACTGCCACTGCTCCTGCCGGTCCCGGCCGGTCACACCGTGCTCGCCGTCGGGGCACAGCTCAAGCACACGTTCACCCTCGCCCGCGGCGACCGGGCGCTGGTCGGCCCGCACGGCGGCAGCCTCGCCGATGCCGACGCCCTGGCCGCCTTCCACGCCACCCGCGACCAGCTGTGCCGGCTGCACCGTTTCGAGCCGGAGTTCCTCGCCCACGACCTGCACCCCGGATACCTCTCCACCCAGTACGCGATGGAGACCGTGCCCGTCAAGCGGCGCATCCCGGTGCAGCACCACCACGCCCACGTCGCCTCCTGCGCCGCCGAGAACGGGATCGACGGGCCATTTCTCGGCGTCGCCTACGACGGGCTCGGCCTCGGCAGCGACGGCACGTTGTGGGGCGGGGAGATCCTGCTCGCCTCGTACACCGGATACCGGCGGCTGGGCCGCTTCAGCACAGCGCCCTTGCCCGGCGGCGAAGCGGCGGTGCGCCGCCCGGCCCGGATGGCCCTGGGCTACCTGTACGGCGCCGAGTTCCCGGTGCCGGCGCCGCGACCGGGCTTCCTGAACCGCATCGACCCGCGAGAGCGCGACGCCATCCACCGGATGGTGTCGCGGAACATCAACAGTCCGAGGGCGTCCAGCGCCGGCCGGCTGTTCGACGCGGTGGCCAGCCTCCTGGGCGTCTGCGACGATGCCGGCTACGAGGGCGAGGCCGCCGTCATGCTCGAAGCCGCCGCCGCGGCGGCCGAGGCACCGGCCGCCCTGCCCTGGCGCCTCACCGAGGTTGACGGGCTGTGGGTGTATGACTGCGCGGTCACCCTCGGCGCCCTCCTGGCCGGCACCGCGGCGGGCGAACCCGTCGATAGGCTCGCCGCTGCCTTCCACCGCACCATCGTCGAGGTCACCGTCGCCCTGTGCGAACGCGCTGCCGAACAGACCGGCGTGCGGACCGTGTGCCTGTCCGGCGGCTGTCTGCAAAACGGCATCCTCGCCACCGACCTGCCGCGGGCACTCGCCGCCGCCGGCCTCGACGCGCGGCTCAACCGCGAGATCCCTGCCGGCGACGGCGGCATCAGCTACGGGCAGGCCGTCGTCGCGGCTGCCCGGATGGGGAAGGAAGGCTGATCGACATGTGCCTCGGCATCCCAGGGAAGGTCACCGAGATCCACGAGCACGACGGCGTGCGGATGGGCACGGTGGACTTCGGCGGCGTCCGCAAGGAGGTCTGCCTCGCGTACGTGCCCGACGTGACAGCCGGCGACTATGTGATCGTCCACGTCGGCTTCGCGATCACGGCGGTGAACGAGACGGAGGCCGAGCGCACCCTCGCGGTGCTGCGCGCGATGGGCGACGCCGTGACCGCCGAGCTCGGCGAGCCCCTCCCCGCGACGGATGGGGCGAGCCGGTGAAGTACCTCGACGAGTACCGCGACCCGGACCTGGCCCGGGCCCTGCTCCGTGAGCTGCGAGCGGTGGCCACCCGGCCGTGGACGCTAATGGAGGTCTGCGGCGGGCAGACCCACACCATCGTGCGGCAGGGCATCGACGAACTGCTGCCGGCCGGTATCCGCATGATCCATGGCCCGGGCTGCCCCGTCTGCGTCACTCCCCTGGAGACCCTCGACCGGGCCATGGCCATCGCGGCCCGGCCGGACACGATCCTCACCAGCTTCGGCGACATGCTGCGGGTACCCGGTTCGCACACCGACCTGCTCTCGCTCAAGGCCCGCGGCGCGGACGTGCGCGTCGTCTACTCCCCGATGGACGCCGTGAGACTGGCGCAGCAGCATCCGGACCGGCAGGTCGTCTTCCTCGCCGTCGGCTTCGAAACCACCGCGCCCGCGAACGCCATGGCCGTCCTGCACGCCCACACCCTGGGCCTGGCCAACTTCAGCCTCCTGGTCAGCCACGTGCTCGTGCCACCCGCCATGACCGCCATCCTGGAGTCGGCCGCCTGCGAGGTGCAGGCCTTCCTCGCCGCTGGGCACGTCTGCACCGTGATGGGCTGGACCCAGTACGAGCCCCTCGCCGCGACCTACCACGTCCCGATCGTGGTGACCGGCTTCGAACCGCTGGACCTGCTGGAGGGCATCCTGATGGCCGTCCGCCAACTCGAGACGGGCCGGTTCGAGGTCGAGAACCAGTACGCGAGGGCCGTCCACCGCACCGGCAACGGCGCCGCGCAGGAGGCGATCCAGCGCGTCTTCCGGATCACCGACCGGCCCTGGCGCGGCATCGGCACCATCGAAGCCAGCGGCCTGGTCCTGGCGGATGACTACGCCGCCTTCGACGCCGAGATCCGGTTCGACGTGGGCCGCCTGTCCGCCGTGGAGCACCCCGACTGCATCGCCGGCGAGATCCTCACCGGCACCAAGACACCGACCGACTGCGCCGCCTACGGCAAGGCCTGCACACCACGGTCGCCGCTCGGTGCGCCCATGGTGTCCAGCGAAGGCACCTGCGCCGCCTACTACACCGCCGGCCGCACCCGCAACCCGGCTACGACTGCTGGAGGAGCCCGATGACGATCATCCCCGACCCGTCGAGCGGCACCTGCCCCGTCCCGCTGCCCGAAGTCGAACGGGTGCTGCTCGGCCACGGCTCCGGCGGCCGGCTCTCCGCCGAACTGATCGGCAACGTGCTCGTGCCCGCCCTCGGCGAGGCGGCATCGCCCGGACCGCTCGAGGACGCCGCGACGTTTGCCGTGGGCGGCGCGGAACTCGCCGTCAGCACCGACGCGTACGTCGTCAGCCCGCTCTTCTTCGCCGGCGGCGACATCGGCAGCCTCGCCGTGCACGGCACCGTCAACGACCTGGCCATGCGCGCAGCCATGCCGGTCGCGCTGACCATCGCATACATCATCGAGGAGGGCTTACCCCTCGCCGATCTCCGCCGGATCGCCGCGTCCGTCGGCGCGGCCGCCCGCGACGCGGGCGTTCCCGTGTTGACCGGCGACACCAAGGTCGTCGGACGGGGCGCGGCCGACGGGATCTTCGTCGTGTCCACCGGTGTGGGCAGGCGGCTGCCTGGCGCCGCGCCCTCCGCGGCGGCCGCCGCACCCGGCGATGTCGTGCTGCTCTCCGGGCCCCTGGGCTGCCATGGCACCACCGTGCTCAGCGCCCGCGAGGGCCTCGGCTTCGACACCGACATCGCTTCGGACACCCAGCCGCTGCACCGGCTGGTCGAGGCCATGGTGACCGCCGGCGGCACTGCCGTGCACACGTTGCGCGACCCCACTCGCGGCGGGCTCGCGTCGGCGCTGAACGAGATCGCCCGCGACTCACACGTCGGTGTCGAGGTCGAGGAACGGGCCCTGCCCGTGCCCGCCGCGGTGCAGGCGGCGTGCGAACTGCTCGGCCTGGACCCCGCCCAAGTCGCCAACGAAGGCTGCCTCGTCGCGTTCGTCGCACCTGAACTCGCCGACGCTGTCCTGGCCGCCATGCGGTCACGGCCCGAGGGCCGCAACGCCGTCCGCATCGGCACCGCGACCAACACCGAACCCGGCCGGGTCATCGTACGCACCGCAGTGGGCTCCCGACGGGTGCTCGACATGCTCGTCGGCGAACAGCTACCACGGATCTGCTGACGACGGCCCGGTCGCTCGGCGAACGCGGCCATCGGTCGCCGGCGCGGACGCCAATAGGCCGTTTGCCTCTGCCGGCCGGGCACGGGCACGGATAACGTCTCTCGCGGATGGCCGTTCGCGAGGCTGGGAGGTCCCCATGTCGGTCGGGCAAGAGCCGAGAGCACCCTGGTTGCCGCCACGCTGGGTCATCCGGCTGGCCTGGTCGGTGCACCGCGGCCTGTACCGGATCGGTGGCCGTCGGATCGGGCTGTGGCCGCCACGCGCCAACGGTTGGGGCGCGCTGCGGCTGACCACTACCGGGCGCCGCACCGGCCAGGAACGAAGCGTCATCCTCGGCTATTTCGAGGACGGGCCGAACCTGGTCTCGCTCGCGATGAACGGATGGGGTGAGGGTGAGCCCGCCTGGTGGCTCAACCTGCGAGCGCGGCCGGACGCCACCGTCGATCTGGTCGGCGGGCGACGCATGGTGCGCGCTCACGCCGCGACAGGCGACGAGCGAGCGCGACTGTGGGCCCGCTGGCGCGAGATCGACAAGAATCTGGACGCCTACGCGGCGCGGCGCTCCGCCGAGACCGCGGTGGTCGTGCTGGAGCCACGGACCGGCGAGCCGACCGCGGGATAGCGACGCGGTGGATGCGGTCCCCCGGCGGAAACGCCCCACCGACGGTGGGGTGCGCCGCGGCTCACGGCCGGACATCCGCCCGGGTCACTCGGCGCCGACGTCGTCAAAGTGAACTTCCCCCACCCGGAGAAGCAGGCCCAACGGACCGGTGGAACAGGCGATGTGGCCCGGGTGCCGGACCCATTCACGGAGCATCGTCAGAGGGAAGACTTCGGATCGAGTCAACGCAGGAGGTCTGCCATGACCGTCATCTGGCTGGTCGTCTGGCTCGTCCAGGACACGCCTGACGTCGCCTCCTGGGGGCCCTGGAACAGCTGGGGCACTGCGCTCTTCGTCTGCCTGGCCGTGGACTTCGTCGGTGCCCTCGGCAGCAATGCTCGCCGCGGAGGCGGAAGCCGGCGGCCGAGCGAAACCGGTTGACCAGACCGGTGACCGGCTGTACCTGGTGGTCCGGCTCGGCTATCAGGTGTCGGGGCAGCCGGTGCCCGTGTCCCCGCGGCGATTACCGGCCGAGGCCATCAAGATCACGAAGGGAAGGCTCCCATGACCGCCGAGCGGCCCGACATGACGCCCTTGCCCGATCTGCTGCACGGTCAGGCCCGCGGTGGTCCCACCCGCGAGCGCCGACCGTTCTATCTGGACCTGCTGCCGCCCTGCAACGCGGGTTGCCCCGCCGGCGAGAATATCCAGGCCTGGCTGGCGTTGGCCCAGGCCGGCGATCACGAGGGTGCTTGGCGCTCCCTGGTGGCAGACAATCCGTTCCCGGCGATCCACGGCCGGGTCTGCTATCACCCCTGCGAAGACGTCTGCAACCGCCTCCACCTCGACAGTGCTGTCTCGATCCATGGGGTGGAGCGATTCCTGGGCGACCTGGCGATCGAGCGGGGCTGGGACTTCGACCGGCCGCCGGCCGGGACCCACAAGCGCGTACTGGTCATCGGCGCCGGGCCCAGCGGACTCTCCGCTGCCTACCACCTGGCCCGGCTGGGGCACGAAGTGGAGATCCGGGACGCCGGACCGGAGCCCGGCGGCATGATGCGCTACGGCATCCCCGCCTACCGGCTCCCCCGCGACGTACTCGCCGCCGAGATCGCCCGGCTCAGCCGGCTGGGCATCACGATCACTACCGATCATCCGGTGCGCGACCTGGCGGCCGAGCGCCGCGACGGAGGCTTCGACGCGGTGTTCGTAGCGGTCGGAGCGCACCTGTCCAAGCGCATCGACATCCCAGCCCGCGAGGCCGGCCGGATCCTCGACGCGGTGGGCTTCCTGCGCAGTGTCGCTGCGGGCGAGCGTCCGGCGATCGGCCGCCGGGTTGCGGTGTACGGCGGCGGCAACACGGCCATGGACGCCGCCCGGGTCGCCAAACGGCTCGGCGCGGAGGACGCGCTGATCGTCTACCGGCGTACGCGCGACCAGATGCCCGCTCACGCCGAGGAGGCCGACGAGGCCGAGCGCGAAGGGGTGAAGATCAACTGGCTGCGCACCATCCAGGCCCTGGACGGGCCGGTGGTCACCGTCGAGGTCATGGAGCTGGATCAGACCGGCCGGCCGGTGCCCACTGGTCGCACCGAGACCCTGGCCGCCGACACGGTGATCCTCGCGCTGGGCCAGCGCGCCGAGACGGCCTTCCTGCATGATGTGCCCGGCATCGAGTTCGCCGCGGACGGCACTGTCGTCGTGTCGCCGTCGTTCATGACCGGTTGCCCCGGAGTCTTCGCCGGCGGGGACATGGTGCCCGCGGAGCGAACCGTCACCGTCGGTGTCGGACACGGCCGCAAAGCAGCCCGGCACATCGATGCCTACCTGCGCTCCGGGACCTTCGAGGCGCCCGCCAAGCATGCCACGGCCGACTTCAGCCTGCTGCATCCCTGGTACTTCGGCGACTCCGGCCGGCGACACCAGCCGGAGCGGGATCCGTCCGCCCGGATCACGGACTTCACCGAGGTCGTGGGTGGCCTGGACGCCGCCTCGGCCACCTACGAGGCGGGCCGTTGCCTGTCCTGCGGCAACTGCTTCGAGTGCGACGGCTGCCTCGGCGCCTGCCCCGAGGATGCGGTTGTCAAGCTGGGCACCGGCAGCCGATACCGCTTCGACTACGACCGTTGCACCGGTTGCGGAACCTGCTTCGAGCAGTGCCCGGTGCACGCCATCGAGATGGTCCCCGAGCCACCCGCTCCGACCCAAGGCATGCCCGCGGAGGCGACGACATGAACCGCTGCACAGTCGACGGCAACGAAGCTGCGGTGTCGGTTGCCTACCGGCTCAACGAGGTGTGCTGCATCTATCCGATCACGCCGTCCTCGCCGATGGCCGAGCTCGCCGACGAATGGTCCACCGCGCGACGCCCCAACATCTGGGGCTCGGTGCCGACCGTCGTGGAGATGCAGAGCGAAGGCGGCGCGGCCGGCGCGCTGCACGGCGCGTTGCAGAGCGGAGCGCTGACGACCACCTTCACCGCCTCCCAGGGTCTGCTGCTGATGATCCCGAACATGTACAAGATCGCCGGGGAGCTGACCCCCGCGGTCCTGCACGTGGCAGCCCGGTCGCTGGCCGCACAGGGACTGTCGATCTTCGGCGACCACTCCGATGTCATGGCCGTCCGCGCGACCGGATTCGCCATGCTCGCATCGGCTTCGGTGCAGGAAGCACACGATCTCGCCCTGGTGGCGCAGGCCGCGTCCCTGCGCACCCGGGTGCCGTTCGTGCACTTCTTCGACGGCTTCCGCACCTCCCACGAACTCAACACGATCGACCCGCTCACCGACGACGACCTGCGCGCACTGGTCCCGCCCGAGCTGGTCCGCGCCCACCGGCAACGCGCGCTGTCACCCGAGCGGCCGTTCATCCGGGGCACCGCCCAGAACCCCGACGTCTACTTCCAGGGCCGGGAGACGGTGAACCCCTTCTACACAGGAGTGCCGGACGCGGTTCAGGACGCCATGGATCAGCTCAGCGACCGCACCCGCCGCCGCCTCGGCATCGTCGAGTACTCCGGCGACCCCCAGGCCGACCGGGTCCTCGTCCTGATGGGATCGGGCGCTGAGACCGCACACGAGACCGTGACCCACCTGCTCGCCGCGGGCGAGCGGGTCGGGGTCCTCCAGGTACGGCTGTTCCGACCGTTCCCCGCCGCCGCGGTGGTCGCGGCCATTCCGCCCACCGCACGCCGGATCGCGGTGCTGGACCGGACCAAGGAGCCCGGCTCACAAGGCGAACCACTGTTCCTGGACGTGCTGGCGGCCCTCGCGGAGAGCGGCCGGTCCGCCATGCCCACGGTGATCGGTGGCCGATACGGCCTGGGTTCCAAGGAGTTCACCCCGGCCATGGTCGCCGGTGTCTTCGCCGAGCTCGCCCGGAAGCAACCACGGCCCCGGTTCACCGTCGGCATCGTCGACGACGTCACCGGCAGCAGCCTGCCCTACGACGAGTCGCTCGACATCGAGCCCGCCGGAACCACGCGCGCGGTCTTCTTCGGCCTCGGAGCGGACGGCACCGTCGGCGCCAACAAGAACACGATCAAGATCCTCGGCGCCGACCCGCGGCTGTACGCCCAGGGCTACTTCGTCTACGACTCGAAGAAGTCCGGCTCGATGACCGTGTCACACCTGCGCTTCGGTCCGGCGCCGATCCGTGCGCCGTACCTGATCGACAAGGCCGACTTCGTCGGCTGCCACCACATGAACCTGCTGGAACGGGTCGACGTACTGGCCCGGGCCGCCGACGGGGCGACGCTGCTGCTCAACTGCCCGGCACCGGCCGACCAGGTGTGGGATGAACTGTCCCGGCCCGTCCAGCTGCAGATCCTCGCCAAGCACCTGAGCGTGCACGTCGTGGACGCTGACCGCGTCGCCGAGGAGTCCGGGCTGCCCGGCCGCACCAACACGGTGCTGCAGACCTGCTTCTTCGCCATCTCCGGCGTCCTACCCTCCGGCGAGGCGCTCGAGAAGATCAAACACAGCATCACCAAGACGTACGGCCGGCGCGGTGCCGAGGTCGTCGCGCGCAATCACGCCGCGGTGGACCATGCTCTCGAGGCGTTGCACCGGGTTCCCGTGCCGGATCATGCCACGGCCACCCGCGGCCTGCCGCCGACCGTCCCCACGGACGCACCACCGTTCGTGCAGACGGTCACCGCAGCCATGATGGCCGGTCATGGCGACCGGCTGCCGGTCAGCGCATTGCCGGTCGACGGCACATATCCCGGCGGCACCACGGCGTACGAGAAACGCAACATCTCCGATCTCGTCGCGGCCTGGGACCCACAGTTGTGCATCCAGTGCGGGAACTGCGGCTTCGTCTGCCCGCACAGCGTGATCCGGTCCAAGTTCTACGACCTCAAGGAACTGGCCGGCGCGCCCGACGGCTTCCCGTCGGCACCGCTGAGCACCCGCGGCCTGCCGGACTCGCGGTTCACCCTGCAGGTCTACCTCGAGGACTGCACCGGATGCGGTCTGTGTGTCGAAGCCTGCCCGGTCAGCGCACCCGCTGAGCCCGAGCACAAGGCGATCAACCTCGCGGCCCGCGAACCGCAGCTGGAAACCGGCCGCGCCGACATCGCCTTCTTCGAGACGCTGCCCACGGCCGACCGCTCCCGTGTCGACTTCGGCACGGTCCGCGGCACCCAGTTCCTGCAACCGCTGTTCGAGTTCTCGCTGGCCTGCGCGGGCTGCGGTGAGACGCCGTACCTCAAGGTGATGTCGCAGTTGTTCGGCGACCGCCTGATGATCGCCAACGCCACGGGTTGCTCCTCGATCTACGGAGGAAACCTGCCCACCACCCCGTGGACGCACAACGCGGACGGCCGTGGACCGGCCTGGTCCAACTCGCTGTTCGAGGACAACGCCGAGTTCGGGCTCGGGTTCCGGCTCGCCGCGGATCTGCACCGGAAGCTGGCCGCCGACCGCCTGCGCCAGCTGCGTGACCGACTCGGCCCGGACCTGGTCGACGCGACCCTGACGGCGCCGCAGCGGCGCGAGTCCGAATTCACCGCCCAGCGCGACCGCCTCACGGAGCTGAGCCACCGGCTCGACGCCCTGGGCGACGAACCGGCCGTCGCGGACCTGCGCAGCGTCCTGGACCACCTGGTACGGCGCAGCGTGTGGATCGTCGGCGGTGACGGATGGGCGTATGACATCGGTTCGGGCGGGCTCGATCACGTGCTGGCGAGCGGGCGCGACGTCAACGTCCTGGTGCTCGACACCGAGGTGTACTCGAACACCGGCGGCCAGATGTCCAAGGCCACCCCGCTGTCGGCCGTCGCCCGGTTCGCCGCCGGCGGCAAGACCACGGGAAAGAAGGACCTGGCGCTGCAGGCGATCGCCTACGGCAACGTCTACGTCGCCCGCATCGCGATGGGCGCCGATCCGCAGCAGACCCTGAAGGCCATGCGGGAGGCCGAGGCCTACGACGGCCCGTCACTGATCATCGCGTACAGCCACTGCATCGCCCACGGCATCGACATGCGCGACGGCATGAATCAGCAACACCGTGCCGTGGCCACCGGCTACTGGCCGCTGATGCGCTACGACCCCGTGCTGCGTACCGCGGGAAGAAACCCCTTCCTGCTGGATTCGCCGCGTCCCCACCTGCCGCTCACCGACTTCACCGAGCACGAGCTGCGCTTCCGCCAGCTCCGCGGCAGCGACCCGGCCGAGGCGCAGCGGCTGGCCGAGCTCGCCCAGGAGGCCGTGAACCAGCGGTGGCAGGTGTACGAGGAGATGGCCACCCGAGGTCCAGAACGCTTCCCCGCAGACGCCCGCGCGAGCCGCTGAACGGCCGCGCACCGCACCGGTGAACGTGTCCTTGGTCAATGCCATGGTGGCCATGTCTTTGTCTCCGTCCGTTCGCGGGTCTCCCGACACTTAGCTCAGCATACCCCCCGGGGTATATATTCCGACGGATACAGCACTCTGTCTCCGGGGTTGACAGATCCCGACTGGACGGGGCTATCGTAGAAATCGCATACCCCCCGGGGTATCTATCTGGAGGTTGTTCCGTGCGTCCTGAAGTCCACCTGACCGCCTTCGCCACCGCCCACCGCGACGGCGCCGTCGTCATCGATGTCCGCGAACCCGCCGAGTACGCCGCCGGCCACGTCGACGGCGCTGTGCTGATCCCGGTCGGTGATGTCGTCGCCCGCGCCGGAGAACTGCCGCGCGGAGTGCCGGTCTATGTGATCTGTGCCAGCGGCAACCGCAGCCTGGCCGCGGCCGATTACCTGGTCCGCGTCGGTATCGACGCCCGGTCAGTGGCAGGCGGCACCGCGGCCTGGCTACGCGCCGGCCACCCGGTGACTCGCGGCACCCGCACCACCGCCTGAACCCCCACCCGCACTCAAGGAGTCCCGGCCATGCCGTTCATCCTGCCCATCAACACCCCCTCACTCGGCGACCGCAGCTACCTCGTCCACGACGGCCAGGTCGCCTTCGTGATCGACCCGCAACGCGACATCGACCGCGTCCTCGGCCTCGCCGCCGCCCACCACGTACCGATCACCCACGTCTTCGAAACCCACATCCACAACGACTACGTCACCGGCGGCCACGCCCTCGCTCAACGCACCGGCGCCGCCTACCACGTCAACGCCGACGACCCCGTCACCTTCGACCGCGTTCCGGTCCGCGACGGAGACGTCATCACCGTCGGCGACACCATGACCGTGCAGGTCATCGCCACCCCCGGCCACACCCACACCCATCTGTCCTACGCCCTCGCCGACGCCGGCCGCCCGATCGGCGTCTTCTCCGGCGGCTCCCTGCTCTACGGCTCCGTCGGCCGGCCCGACCTGCTCGGCCCCGCGCACACCCACGACCTCGTGCACCACCAGTACGCCTCCGCACACAAGCTCGCCGACGCACTGCCCGGCACGACCGAGCTCTACCCCACCCATGGCTTCGGTAGCTTCTGCTCCGCCACCCAGAGCCAGGCACAGGCCTCGACCATCGCCCAGGAGAAGCTGGTCAACCCGGCACTGACCCACGACGAGCAGACCTTCGTCGACGAGCTCCTCGCCGGCCTCGACGCCTGGCCCGCCTACTACGCCCACATGGCACCCGCGAACTCCGCCGGCCCCACGGAGGCGGACCTGTCCGCACCGGAACCCGCGGACGCCGACCAGATCCGCAAACGCCTCGCCGACGGCGAATGGGTCGTCGACCTGCGCCACCGGGTCGCGTTCGCCGCCGGGCACGTCCCCGGCACCCTGAACTTCGGCCTCGATGGCAGCTTCGCCACCTACCTCGGCTGGCTCATCCCCTGGGGCACCCCACTCACCCTGCTCGCCGAGACCGTCGATCAGGTGGCCGAGGCCCAGCGCGAACTCGTCCGCATCGGCATCGACCGGCCCGCCGCCCAGGCCACCGGCGGTCCCGCCGGCTGGAACGGCGACGGCGACCTCGCCACCTTCCCGAGGGCCACGTTCGCCGACCTCGCCCAGGTCCGCCACCACCGGGCCGTCGTCGTCCTCGACACCCGGCGGAATCTCGAGGCCGCCGCGGCCCGCATCGACGCGGCCGTGCACATCCCCCTGCACGACCTGCCACGCCGCCTGGACGAAGTCCCGGACGGCGAGGTCTGGGTGCACTGCGCCGCCGGTTACCGCGCCTCCATCGCCGCCTCCCTGCTCGCCCGTGCCGGACGGCACGTCGTCGCCATCGACGACGAGTTCGACCACGCCCACGACGCCGGACTCCCCGTCGTCACCGGCACCGCCGATGCCGGCCACTGATCCACCCCCGGTCCGGGCTTCGCGCCCGGCATCCGCGAGCACGTCGGCTACCCCATTCAGCGCCAGAGCCCCCGGGCGACAGCCGCCCACCACACCAGATGAGGAGACATGAGCAGTTCCCACCCCGCCGGACCCGCCACGATCGACACCACGGGTCTGCGTGAGCAGCTCACCGCGGGACCAGGTCCCCGCATCATCGACGTCCGCACCCCCGCCGAGTTCGAAACCGCGCACATCCCCGGCGCCTACAACGTTCCCCTGGACCTGCTCCGTGAACACCGCGCCGAGCTGCGCCGGCACCTCGACGAGGACGTCGTGCTGGTCTGCCGCTCCGGCGCCCGCGCCACCCAGGCCGGGCAGAGCCTCGCCCAAGCCGGACTGCCCAACCTGAAAGTCCTCGACGGCGGCATCCTCGCCTGGCAGGCTGCCGATGCCCCGGTCAACCGAGGCAAACCCCGCTGGGACCTCGAACGCCAGGTCCGCCTCGTCGCCGGCAGCATCGTGCTCACCGCCGTGCTCCTGTCCGTCGCGGTGCCGGGCGCGCAATGGATCGCCGCCGCGATCGGCGCCGGCTTGGCGGTCGCCGCCCTCACCAACACCTGCGCGATGGGCATGCTGCTCGGCAAGCTGCCCTACAACCGCGGCAGCAGCTGCGACCTCGACACCATCGTCGGGCAACTGCGCGACACCGCTCCGACCGCGGACCGGCCATGACCATACTCGCGCTCACCATCGCGCTCGCGGCGGTCATCGGCCTGAGCCTCGGCCTGCTCGGCGGCGGCGGCTCGATCCTCGCCGTGCCCCTGCTCCTGTACGTCGCCGACATGCCCGCCAAGGAGGCCATCGCCACTTCCCTGCTCGTCGTCGGCGTCACCAGCGCCGTCGCCGTCATCCCGCACGCCCGCGCCCACCGGGTGCGCTGGCGCACCGGCCTGATCTTCGGCGCGGCGGGGATGGCCGGGGCTTACGCCGGTGGACGGGCAGCCGGCTACATCCCCGCCGCGGTACTGCTGACCGCCTTCGCCCTGATGATGCTCGCCACCGCCGCCGCCATGATCCGCGGCCGGCGACACGACCCCGACCGGACCGTGCCGCACGAACTACCCGTCGGCAAGGTCATCGCCGAAGGCATCGTCGTCGGGCTGGTCACCGGCCTGGTCGGCGCCGGCGGTGGCTTCCTGGTCGTGCCCGCCCTGGCCCTGCTCGGCGGCCTGTCCATGCCGATCGCAGTCGGCACCTCCCTAGTCGTCATCGCCATGAAGTCCTTCGCCGGCCTCGCCGGCTACCTCTCCAGCGTCCACATCAACTGGGCCCTCGCCGCCGCCGTCACCACCGCCGCCGTCCTCGGCAGCCTCGCCGGCAGCAAGCTAGCCGGCCGCATCCGCGAAGACCTGCTACGCCAGGCCTTCGGCTGGTTCGTGCTTGTCATGGGCGCGTTTGTTCTCGTCCAGCAACTCCCCCAACCGTTCCGCACCAGCCCCTGGCTCTGGGCATCTCTCGTCGTACTCGCACTTGGCACAACGACGACCTTCGTCCTACGGCACCGGCGCCGTTCACCGAACGACGAAACACCCGTCACTGTGCCGGCCACCGCCAAGAGCCGACGCTCCACGCACGATGACGCCGGAGCCGATCACGCAGGAGAAGTCACGAGCCCTTCCTCCCTGGCGCCGGCGCATGCGCAGGTTGGCGCCGAGAGAGCCGGACGGCCAGGGACACCGCGGCGCCCGAACCGGTAGCGAGCGCGGATCGACCGGCCACAGCGCACGGCATGGGAATACCGCCCCGCCGACCTGAACACCAGTGCGACGACGTCGATGATGCCCTTGCGGTAGACGGCCTTGATGCCGGACTCATCGGCGTTGGCCGGCAACCGCACCGAACGGCGCAGCATGCCGTACCGGAACTCCGTCCGGTTCAACCCCTTCTGCTCCTCGCGGCGCTCCGCCTTGACGGTCAGCACCCCAGGGGTCTATTGGCCCTGCTGTCCGGCTGGGGTTTGGCGAACGATGAGAACACAAGCGGCGGCCGCTTGCGGAGGAGGTGGGTGAGGTGAAGCCGTCATCCGTGGCCCCAGTGATCGTCGGCGTGGACGGTTCGACATCCAGCATGTCAGCGGTACGCGCTGCCGCCGGCCTCGCGTCGATGTACGGCTTACCTCTGCAGGTGGTGCACACCTTCAACTGGCTGCCGAACACTCCCGAACACGACGATACCGACCCCGGCACCGCCGCCAACGCCCTACTCCAGCATGCGGTAACCGCGGCCCAGAACGTCTCGCCCCGCCTCGCGATCAGCGTCCGGCTCCTGGAGGGTGCGCCCAGCCCGACGCTACTGCGGCAGGCACACACCGCCGCCCTGCTCGCCATCGGCGACGGCGGGTTGTCCTCCCACGTCTGCCTTCCGACGCACACCAGCGCGGTACACATCGCCGCTTGCGCCTCCTGCTCGGTGTTGGTCGCCCGGGCGAAGCACCTGTCCGAAGGCTCCATCGTGGTCGGCGTCAACGGATCACCAGCGTCCGAACGGGCCCTGGACTTCGCCTTCGACACCGCCGCCCGCAGCGGCGCAGACCTGGTCGTCGTCAGGGTCGGGACACCCGCCCCCGAGGTAGACGACAAGACCGACGACCAGCTCCGCCACCTCGCGGACCTCGTCGACGTGCGGGAGGCCAAATACCGCATCGCGGCACGAACCCGGGTGCTGCCCGGCGACCCAGCGGCCGCGCTGGTCGCCGAGTCAAAGCAAGCCGGAGTCGTCATCATCGGCGCCCGCGGCCAACAGCCCTACGGCGGCCTGCTCGGCTCGGCCGCGCAGACGCTGCTGCATCACAGCAGCGCCCCTCTCATCCTGGTCCGCGGCCTGATGATGCCACGGCCCGACGGGTCCGGCGCGCGCCCGGACATCGGCGGCGGTCAACTCATGCATCGTTGATGACCTTGTACCCCTCCACAGGAGCGACGAACGGAGAGGTGATCTGGCGGCCCGCGATCGACATCGTCTCTGGCCGCTGGCGGGCTGGGTCGTAAGTCCCTGCCCGCCACGTCATGTTTCCAGCCCCGAACAGCCCACCCGCAGGGACATACGGCCCGGCCTTGCCGGCACGACGGCTCTACCGGCTCATCCAGTTGCGCGGTGTGCTTGAGAGTGGGGCAACCGGGAGGTCCGGTGGTCAGCGGTCGAGGGAGGGGCCATGTCCGTAGTGCGATTGGAGCACTTGACGAAGATCTTTCCCGGCGGGACGAAAGCGGTCGACGACATCAGCCTGACCATCGGCGACGGCGAATTCCTGGTGCTCGTCGGCCCGTCCGGGTGCGGCAAGTCGACGGTGCTGCGCATGATCGCCGGACTGGAGGACGTCAGCGCCGGTGCCGTGTTCATCGACGACCGCGAGGTGACCGACTGTGCGCCCAAGGAACGAGACATCGCGATGGTGTTCCAGAACTACGCGCTCTATCCGCACATGACCGTGCGGCAGAACATGGCCTTCGCGCTGCGGCTACGCCACGTCGACGCCGCACAAATGCGCGAACAGGTCAATGACATCGCCAACCTGCTCGGCCTGTCCGAGCTGCTCGACCGCAAACCCAAGGCCCTCTCCGGCGGCCAGCGCCAACGCGTCGCGATGGGCCGGGCCCTGGTCCGCCAACCACGGGTGTTCCTACTCGACGAGCCGTTGTCCAACCTCGACGCGAAGCTACGCGTGTCGATGCGCGCCGAACTCGCCCGGCTACACCAGCGGTATCGGATCACCACCGTGTACGTCACCCACGACCAGGTCGAGGCCATGACCCTCGGCGACCGCATCGCCGTCATC
>NZ_QHHV01000380.1:0-11944 GCF_003947245.1 Actinoplanes sp. ATCC 53533
CACAGTTTTCGACAGTGGCGACTCGGCCAGATCAGCGAAGATGACGGCGCGGTCGGCGGCCAGCCGACTTCCCTTGTGCGCGCCGGCCTTGTTAAGGGTCTCGCTGGCGAGGGTGTAGCAGGCGGTGAGCTGGACATACGCGGCCGGGCTGGGCGAGGCGGCGTTGGCGGTGGCAAGCAGGTCGGGCATCGCGTCGAGGAGCTGGACCAGTTGCCCAGCGTCGAACAGTTCGCGGGCTCGCCGGTATTGCTCTGCAGCACCGATGTGCTGGACGGCCGTCGTGGGGTCGGTCGGCACGGCGAGCGAGTGGTTGAGCTGGGCGAGTATGCCTGCCGGTACGGTGGCCAGCACAGTGCGTCGGCGCATCGAATCGTCCCCTTGGTCGCCGGTGGCTCCGGTCACCTTAACCGGGCTGGCAGGGCGGTGCTCGGCAGCGCGCCGAGCCCGTCTCAGGGGTTGTCGGCGAGCTGCTGCGCCCGCCGGAGGTTGAGCAGGCGGGCTTCGTACTGCAGGTCGTCGGTGTCGGTCAGCTCCACAACCGTGCGGTAGGAGCCGAGCGCCGCCGTGATGTCCTCGAATCCCGGATTGACCTCGTCCCGAGTCACAAGCATCGGGCCCAGCAGCAGATGCGCCCGCCTGACGACATCGCGGTCGTCCGGTGCTACGGAGATCGCCTGTTGGGCCAGGCCGATCGCGGTATTCAGATCCTCAAGCACGCCCTGGGGCTCGTCAAACCCGTAGCGCGCGTCCAGTGCGGCGGCGAGGTCGAGCAGCCGCGTCGGGAAGTTCGGCACGTCGGGGCCGGCCAGGTCGACCAGGCGGCGGAAGGCGTGCACGAACGTGTCCGCAAGCCCTCGGCTCGGGGCACGCCGCCACGCGGCTCGGACAGCCGAGGCATGACCCTGCATCGCAGGCAACAGCGCCGTGCCGAAGTCGGTGGCCGCCCCGCGACCTATCGCGTCGGCGATCTCCTGGCGGGTCTGGGGTGCGGCGGCGCTGGGATCGATCACATAGCCGAGCACCTGCAGTGCGCCGCAGGCGTGCAGCTCCTCGACCGGATGGCCCAGGCCCATCGCCCGGATTCTGTGCACCAACGCGACGTCGTTGATGACGCGCGCATCCAGAGCGCCGGGCCCGGTGACCGCAGCGCGCAAAGTCTGATCGAGGACGTCGGATACGTCAGCCAGTACGGCATCGGTCAGCATCGGATCAGCGTTCTCATGCTGAACAGCGCGCCGTATCCGCTCGCGCAGCCGCCCGACTGCTGGCGACGCGCTATCGGAGTTGTGTCTGCGTGCGTTTCGCCAGGCGGCCATTCACCTGGTCATACCGGAGCTCGCGGCAGCTGTCCACCCCGGCCGGCCACGTCGTCCCGCCTCGCCTGCCCTCGACGAAAGACGTCCGCGGTGACCGCCAAACAGCGGCGCTGGTAGACGCCCCCCGCCGTGACCTGGTGATCCGGCAGGAACCAATGCCAACGTGCGCTGAGGGCAACCCGGTTGGACCACCAGTGACAATCGCGCCAAGCCCGGCCTCGGAGGTGGAGCCCAGCGGTCCCAGCCCTCGCCGTGCAACAGGAAAAGGTTCGCAGGACTTCCGGCCAGGCCGGCAGCGATGTCCGGTTGGGCACGAAACGGCCGGAACGGTCGCATGGCGGTGGTGGCACGGTCGCGGACTCGTCCGGATTCCATGCCCTCGGCGCCGTCGAGAACGTCAAGTGATCGAGCGCGCCGTGTCAGCAGTTTGTCGGAACTCGATGCCAGTGCTGTCCGACAACGATGGCCGGAGGTTTGGATTGCAGGCATGGAGCCTCGTCAAGGCGACGGCGGTCTGCGCTTGCACCGCTGTAAGGCCTTGGCCCGCCTGAATTGAAGGGCATGCATGTGACAAACAATGAGCTGGAAGTCGCCAAGCTGGACACCGGCGTTCCGCACACCGCGCGGATCTGGAACTACCTGCTCGGCGGTAAGGACAACTTCGCCGCTGACCGGGCGGTTGGCGAGCAGATTCTCGTTGGTCAGCCTGCACTCGCCGAGAACGCACGACTCAGCCGCGCCTTCCTCACCCGTGTGGTGCGTTACCTCGCTACCGAGGCGGGGGTGCGCCAGTTCCTTGACATCGGTACCGGTCTTCCCACCGCCGACAACACCCACGAGGTGGCTCAGGAGGCAGCTCCGGACAGCCGCATCGTCTACGTCGACAACGACCCGCTCGTCCTCTCGCACGCCCGTGCCCTGCTCACCAGTCGGCCTGAGGGAATGACGGCGTACATCGACGCCGACATGCGCGACACCAAACGGGTCCTGAGTGAGGCGAGGGGCACGCTGGACTTCACCGAGCCAGTCGCCGTGCTGTTCATGGGCGTCCTCGGGCACGTCAAGGACGATTCCGACGCACAGCTCATCGTCAAGACCGTCATGGACGGGATGCCGTCCGGCAGCTACCTGGCCATGTGTGACGGCACCGACAAGACGGACGAGGTCGTCGAGGCAGCCCGGATCTGGAACATGTCCGCTGTCCCGCAGTACCACCTGCGCAGCGAGGCGCGCCTCGCCCAGTTCTTCGACGGTTTGGAATTCGTCGAGCCCGGACTGGTCTCAGTGACCAATTGGCGGCCGGCCGCCAAGGTCCACGAGATCGATCAGTACGGCGCCGTTGGCCGCAAGCCGTAGTGCGGGGGAAAGCCAGGCTCAGCGGCGATCGCGGCGTTTCGACCGGGGTTGTCTGGGGTGATCCCTGCAGCGGGTAGTACCTCGGCTCCGGCTGGACTGCGACTGTGCTGCTCATCCCAGACGAGGAGACAGATGAACCTTGAGGATCAGTCGACAAGCACCTGTCGCGAAGCGGAATCGGCGTCGCCCAACCTCGTCACATCCACAGCCCCGCGGATGCGAATCGGGTACAGCTTCTGGGGCTTTCTCACCGACGGCGTGCTGGACACCCCGGACGGAGGCCGCAGCTACCGGGGTTCTGTCATCGACGCGTTCCAGAAGGCCGGTCACCGGGTTGTGTTCGTCCAGGCCAACCGTGACTTGATCGAGGCTGGCGCCGACCTGCCCGGCATTTACCGGTTCGACGATGGACTGCCCGAGCTCGACGCGATCATCTACGAGTGGCGGTGGCCGCTGCCCGGACGTAACACCACCGCGTGCGGGTTGCCAGGGCATACGTGCGACCTGCACCGTCAGCAGCAGTTGCTCGACCACTACACCTACGGGCGCCGACTCCCGACGATCATCTGGGATCAGGACCGGCAACTGCCGGCCGGTGATCTGCTGCGGACCTGCCCGAACGTGCGCGTCGCTGACTACGCCGTGCACCCCGGCCCCGGCGCGATCACCGTGACCTGTCCGATCCCTGATCACCTGCTCGACACCGCCGACCCGGACCAGCTCGCCCGCCTGCCTCGGCCTTTGCCCCTGGTGTACGTCGGCAACCAGTATGACCGCGACGACGCGTTCGGCCGCTGGTTCGCGCCCGCCGCCGCACAGGTGACCCACCGAGTCGCTGGGAAATGGACGAACACGAGCGCGTGGCCACACGTGCAGTTCACCGGCCGGGTCGGGTTCGCCGACGTCGCCACCCTGCACTCGCAGGCGCTGACCACCGTGCTGCTGATGCCCGAGCGGTACCGCACGGTCGGCGCATTCGGCTCGCGGCTGTTCGAATCAGTCACCTGCGGCTGCCTGCCGCTGACCCCGGCCGACGTGACCGGCGCTGACGCGTTCACCCCACCCGAGCTGCGCGTCCGCGCCGCGGACGAGGTCGTCGACCGCATCCGCTGGATCGCCGGTATCGCTGGCACCGACGAGCACGCCGCCCTGATCCGCGCGTGCCTGGACCTGCTTAACCCCTACCGCGCGTCGCGGCAGGCAGCCGTACTGATCGCCGCCTTGCACGATCTCGCCGGCGTCGACCGGCCCGTCCCCTCCCGGAGTCGCTGATGCTCACCCCTACCGAGTTCGACTCGTTCACCGACGCGTACGTCGGGGTGCTGCGCCGCATTCTCGACGATCCTGACTACGAGACATGCGGGCGCGGCAAGGACGGCATCGAGGTGCCGAACATCAGCTTCCGGCTCACCGACCCGACCCGTCGGACCCCGTTCCTGGCCGCCCGCAAGACCAACATCGTGTTCAACTATGCCGAGCTGCTGTGGTACGTGTCCGGCCGCGATGACGTCGCGATGATCAGCTACTACGCGCCGCGACTGGCGAAGCTGTCAGCCGACGGGACGATCCTCACCGGCACGGCGTACGGGCCCCGCTTGTTCGGCCTCGACGGCGATGACGGCCTGTCCCAGTTCGACCGGTGCATCCGGGTGCTGCGCCAGGATCCGGACAGCAAACGCGCCGCGATGGTCATCATGCGCCCGCACGAGCCGATCGGCCCGGACAATCCGGATGTCGCCTGCACTCTCGGGCTGCAGTTCATGCTCCGCGGCGGCCGGCTGCACGCGACCGGATACATGCGCGGCAACGACGCGGTCATCGGCCTGCTGTGCGACACGTTCTCCTTCACCATGATCCAGGAACTCGCCGCCCGAAAGCTGGGCGTCGAGCTGGGCAGCTACACCCACCACGTCGGGTCGATGCACATCAACGTCCTCGACCGGGACAAGGTCACCGCGATCCTCACCGAAGCCGACACCACACCCGCGCCGCAGTTCCCCAGCCCGGCGATACCCGGGCTCAACACCGCCGAGCTGGAGCTGCTGATGGCGTGGGAGACCGCGCTGCGCACCGGGACCGGCGAACTGACCGCCGAGGCCGCCGCCGGCCTGCCACTGCCCGACTACTGGCGTCAGGTTCTCCTGCTCTTCGACGCCTACCATCAGATCCAGGCCGGCCACCGCGTCAACGACGACACCGCGAGCGCGTTGACGGCCGCCCACCGGTGGCTGCTCGCTCAGCGCTGGCCCGGCCGGATCACCGCCGGTGAACCAGCGGCCCAGCCGTCATGACCGGCAGTCCGCGAGACATCGACTGGCGGTTCTGGACGGTCATTCTCCTCAAACCCGACTGCTTGGCCCGGAACCTGCTCAGCCCGGTCCTGGCGATGGTCGAGCACCACCTGTCGGTCCTGCACGTCACCAAGGTCTTCCCGACCGAGGCACAGATCTTCACCCACTACGCCGACATGCTGCCCCGCTCGGCCGAACTCGGCCGCGACGTCGCCGCCGAACTGCGCCGCATCTACCTCGGCCACCAGGCGGCGGTCGCGCTCGGCTACGGCCCGGACGCGGCGGCCCGGCTGCGGGCACTACTCGGACCGACCGACCCGGCCGCCGCCGGCCCCGACACCATCCGCGGCCGGTACGCCGCCGACAGCCTCGCCGAGGCGACCGCGGACAGCCGGCTGATCGACAACCTCATCCACAGCTCGGACACCACCGACGCCGTCTCCGCCGACTTCGACACCTGGTACGGGTCCGACAACCGGCACCTCTTGCGCGTCCTCGCCCCCGCGAACGGAGAGCACCGATGATCGCCGTCCCCACAGCCCTCGGATTCGCCCCCGGCCCCCGCACGCTGCGCCTCATGCCGCCCGATGAGCAGGCAAAGCTCGACCCGTACATCGCGCAGATCATCGGCAACCGCAAGAGCGGCCTGTCGCTCAACCACATCGTCGGCTGCACCCTCAACTGTGGCTACTGCGTGCGGCACTTCTGGGGCAACTTCGACATGAAGGTCCCGCAACTGCTCGTCGCGACTGAACAGGCGATCGAGCAGTTGATCAGCCACCCGATGTTCCAGCCGCACACCACCCCGTTGCAGATCTTCAACAAGGCCACCGATCCGTTCCTGCCCGGCGTCAAGCCGCACCTGTTCCAGGTCCTCGCCGCTCTCGACGAGCGCGGCTTCACGAACCACATGCTGGTCATCACCCGGTTCAAAGTCACCGCCGACGACATGGCCTTCCTGGAGAGCCTGAGGCACCTGCGGGTGACCCTGCTGTTCACCTACTCGGGGATCACCGACGACCGGATAGAACCGATCTCCAAGAGCACCATGACCGTCACATCCATCCGGACCGCTGCGGCGAACCGGAAACGGACCGGGGTGATCCTGTACTGGCGGCCGATCACCCCCGGCTGGAACGACAGCCCGGAGACGATGGCGCACGTCCTCGACGTCGGCCGTGACGTCGACGCCCTGGTGTTCACCGGCCTCTACCACAAGCAGGAGAACGCCGAATTCCTGGAAGGGCTCGACGTCACCGTCCCGTACACCGAGGACGAGTACCACCGCCGCAAGACGATGGCCGCTGACCTCGACGCCCGGGTCGTCGCCGCCTGGCGCAACTCCGGCAGCACCACACCGCTGTTCCGGAAGACCTCGTGCGGCGTCGCCTTCGCCCACGGCACTTTCGACTACAACGGTCACTGGGGCGTTCGAGACCTCTGCGACATCTGCCCGCTCGAGCAGCAGCAGCGATGCGCCGCCGCGTTGCGGCAACCCTCCGACAACGACATGCGCAGGGTGCTTGACCATTTCGGTTTCGACACCCCGTGGACGGTCGACGACGGCCATGTCTGGACGACCGGGCTGGGCGAGCAGCGCCGCTACGCGATCCAGCACGACCTCAACTACCAGATCTGGGACATCGAAACCCCGCACGTGCTCGGCGCGCACGGCCGGTCCCTGACCGGTCACGCACTCAACCCCGAGCAGACTGCCGACTTCGATCGGGTGAGGCAGCAGTTCGCTCTCGCGGCCCGCACCGAAGACGACTGACAGAGCCGGTACGGTGCAGTCGGTGACCCCTGCGAACCAGCCCTGGCATGCGGCGAACCTGGTCGCGCTCGACCTCGAGGGAAGCGGCGCCCACGAACGCGGCGACGAGCAGATCCTGGAGATCGCCGCGATCCGCCTCGTCGACGGCGAGCCCGACATGGCTACCGCTTACAGCAGCTGCCTCGACCCGGGCCGGGCCATCCCCGCGAAACCGTGGATCTCACCCGGCCTGTCAGGTCTGGCACTGCAAGGCCAGCCGACCCTCGCCAAGATCCGGGGCGACCTTCTCGCCCGACTGGCCGGAACCTACCTGGTCGGGCACAACATCGGCGTGGACTGGCGACTGCTGCACCGGCACCTACCCGACCTCACCATCACCGGCCTGATCGACACGCACCGCCTCGCGAAAGCTGTCCACCTGACCGGCAAGCTCGGCCTCACCGACCTACTCAGCCACCATCAACTGTCCGGCGCGGTCACCGCCGCAGCGCCGGACAGCCGCCCGCACCGCGCGCTGTGGGACACCACCGGCGCGGCGCTGCTACTGCCCACGCTGATCCGCCGGCACTTCACCAGCGATCCGACCCTCGCGCAACTGCTCGACGTCGCCGGCATCCCCACCGCACCGGCGGCCACGACACCACCGGCGAATCCGCAACCCGGCCCGGAGCCGCAGGGGACCTTGTTCGACTAGGCCCGCAGCGCTCGACGGCCCGGCATGAAAGGCATTCGGGCATGACAGCCACACCGCTAGCCACGGCCAATCCAACCTTCCAGATCAGCGGCGACCTCACCGTCCGCCGGCTCGGCTACGGCACGATGCAGCTCACCGGACCCGGCCACTGGGACCTGCCCGCCGACCCGGACAACGCCATCGCGGTGCTGCGCACGGCCGTCCACGAACTCGGCATCAACCACCTCGACACCGCCGACGCGTACGGCCCGCACACCGTCGAGACACTGATCCGCCAAGCGCTGCACCCGTACCCTGACGAACTCGTCATCGCGACCAAAGGCGGGCTGACCCGGCCCGGCCCCAACCTCTGGCGCCCATGCGGGCGGCCCGAGTACCTGAAACAGTGCGCTGAGCTGAGTCTGCGCCGCCTCGGTGCCGACTGCCTCGACCTCTACTACCTGCATCGCATCGACCCGCAGGTCCCGCTCGCCGACCAGCTGGGAGTCCTCGCCGACCTACGCCATGCCGGCAAGATCCGCCACATCGGCCTGTCGAAGGTCACCCTCGCCCACGTCGAACAGGCCCGCACGATCACCGACATCGCCGCCGTGCAAAACCAGCATCGGCTGACCACCACCGACCCGGTCCTGCCGTACTGCGAACAGCACGGCCTCGCCTACGTCGCCTACAAGCCGTTCGACGCCGGCGCTGACCTGCCCGACCCCGACAGCGACACCGGCGGCTCGGCCGAGATCGTGCGCACGCTGCTGGACCGGTCCCCGGTGATGCTGGTCATTCCCGGCACCGCCCGTCTCGACCACCTACGGGCCAATTGCACCGCCGACCAGCCCACGGGCCGCCAGCCGCAGAACTGAGGGAGACAGGTCGTGACCATCCCGGCATCGACCAGCGATACCACCTCCGGATCCGGTGAGAACCACGCGGACATCGACGGGCTGTTCGCGCTCCTCGTCTCTACCTCCCAGATGATCACCATCAGATACCCGAAAAGACACGGGGCCTTCGAACGAGTCGTCCACCTGGCTGAGGAGACCGGTGAGGTCGCTGAGCAGATCAACATCTGGGCGGGCACCGGCATCAAACGGCAAAAGCACGGCGAGTTCGACCCGCGGAACCTCGCCGTCGAACTGTCCGACGTCATGCGCGTGGCCGTAGGAATCGCCCTCGAGTTCGGCATCGTCGACTTGGTTGGTGACCAGATACGGGCCCGACACGCCCGCGCCCTTGAGGACACCAGCGACCAGTAAACGGACGTCCGCCGCCTGCCTTGGCGCGGTGAGGTTGCGCCGTCCCGGGCCCTAGCTTGCACTGATCGGCCCCACCGCTCGAGACCGACGCCAGCCGCTGCCCGATCTGCTCACCGGCCACGAGTTGACGAACGCCCGCATTACCAAGATCGGGTGGGTGATCGCAGGTGCCCGTTGGACCCGCATTCGGCGTGCGGGTACGCCATCACCCGCCGCAGGGAGGGCCGGAACCGACCATATGCTGTGGTTGGTCGGCTCGGCCAACTCGGCGGTCACCCGACGCGACGAAGGGACACACGCGTGCTCGATCAGACGGTCGGCTCCTGGCTAGAAGACCTTGCTTGGATGCGTCCGCCGCGGGCGGCGGTGCGGCGGCGGTGAACGCGTTGCCGCTGAGACAGCACGTCGTCCTCGTCCCGATAGGCATTGGCGATCGATGCGCGACAGGTCGACCGTCATCGGGCCCCTCCGCCGGCGGGCGAGCTCTTGGCGACCGTGCTGTACCGCCACGCACCGATGCCAGACCGCGTCGGCCGCCGGCAAGGGCGTGCCGGTGGTAAGCCTGGCAGAGCTTGCGTGGGAGGACTTACCCGCAGGCCCGTTGTCCGGAGCCGAGGCGACGATATGGAAGTCCCGCACCGGCACCCTGTTGCACGGCTCCCGCAACTGTGCAGCGCTGACCAGGTCGACGCCGACGGCGCAGTACCACCCGTTGGGATCCGCGGATACTCTTGGCACGCTCGACTGGCCAGACGAGCTTCATTGCCGAGTCGAGTTTCCCGACGCCGACCTTGAGCGCCATCACGCCGAGACGTATGTCGTGGCCGCCGACCGCTCGCGGGCGAACGCGGTGCTGCAGGCGCTGGGCGCAGCTGTTGGTGACGGGTACGGGTGGCCTCGTGACGACGAGGGGAAGTGGGACTGGCCGACCCTCGCCCGCCTTGCTGCCACGGTGGCGCCCGGGATCGCCCCTCACCGGGAACGCTTCCACGGACCGCAGGTGACCAGCGGTGCGCTGGTGCTGCTGCACAAGCAGACCCGAAAGGCACTGGAGGATGCCGCGGACCGCCTGTGCGCGGTGTTCAGCAACCGCGATTGGCGGCAGTCGGTCGCTGCGACGGGCCGCCATCAGCTTTATCGCGTCTGCGCGGCGCTGCTGATCGACAGCCAATATCATCACCGCGACGGTGGACCGTGGTGGAAACAGTTCCGTGAGGTCGGCTGGCGGGCAGCGTCATCAACAGTCCGCGCCTTCGACCCGGACGCCACGAACAGGCACCATGACTACATGGGAGTTGTCGCGGCGACCCTGTTCGCCGACGAACCTGCGGACGTTGGGCAAGCCGGTGCCGCCTTCGCGATGGACGTCCTGGAGCCACTGCGTGACGCATTACTGGGACACGGCCAGGAAAGCTGGACCTACCACCGGTTGCACTCCGTCGCTCAGGAGACGGTAGAGCCCTGGACCGACACGTTCACCCGGTGGCTTGAAGGTGCTCACTTCGGCTGGGGTGGCTTAGATGCCCAGATGCGGATTCGGTTGGTTGCCGGTGGGCGGGGGCCGCGGGTCTTGGCGGCAATCGCGGCGGCCGAGGCCGCCTGGCAGGCGTACCTCGACGGGCTCTCGGCCAACCCGGGTACACCGCACGTCGTGGTCCTGCGGGCGAACGGATCAGGTCCCTTCAACGCCGACTGGCTGCTCGCGGCGATGGTGCTGAGCCACCCCACGGTCCAGGTGTTGGACGACGCCGACACGACGGAACCGGCAGCCCCTTCGGTGCGCTGGTACGTGACCGCACTGCCCGAAATGGCCGTCGCCGTCCTCGATGAAGGCGCGGTGCTCGCCGCTGAACCGGTCGTCCACCCGGTCACCAACCAGGACCTCGCCGTGTTCGCAACGGCGATCAACCAGCTACCGTCGCAGGCCCTCGCCGGCGACTTGCGCAAGGCGATCCGCGACGCCGACGGCGCTCGGCGCAACAACGACCCGCAATGACCGGGGGAACGAGGCTAGCCCTCCCGGATCCGGCCGTTGCGGCGGACGTCTGCGCTGGCTGCCGGCTGCGTGGTGGCGACGATTCGCAACGCCCTCACCGGACCTCCGTTCAGAAAGGTCCGCTCGCGCCGTCCCAGACAACCACAACCCGGAGGATGGGTTAGCCGGTCGGCGCGGTCATGGGCCGGTTGCCGTTCTGCCGACCCCGCCAACCTCGGCAACACCACCATGGTCGCCCCCAGCGTCCCTGCCCACTCCTCATTCGAGACCGACGCCCGGCCGCTTCCCGCCCTGCTCACCGGCCACGAGCTCACGGATGCCCGCATCATCAAGATGGACGTCGAGGGCGGCGAAGCCGCGGCCATCACCGGCCTGGCCTCGCACCTGCACCGGCTCCACCCCGCCGCCGAACTGGCCATCGAGGTCAGCCCACGACTTCTGCGCAAGCAGGGCCACAGCGTCGATGGCGTCCTGCAACCCCTGCTCGCCCGTGGCTTCCACCCCTACCTGCTGGCCAACGACTACCGGGCCCGCGGCTACCCCGGCGTCCTCCAGCGGCCCAGGCCGCCCGTTCGGCTCCACCGGCCCTAACAGTGGCCTCAAGGATCCCAGCGACCTTGTGCTCTCCCGCACCGACGCCGACCATCTGCCGTAGCGATCATCGCGCGCCGTCGAAGCGCTCTTCGCCCTCACCGGACGGGGGCTCGAACCGGGCGATGAAGTCCTGCAAAGCCTCCGGGGTCACCCGCAACGCGTTGGCGTCTCCCCGCCGGTTGCGTTCCGCCAGCCGCCGCAACAGCTCATCCCGGCCCACGTCGAAGTAGATCAGTCGCCAGGCGCCGCCCGCCGCCTCGACCAGCTTCTTGACCTCATCCCGGTCCGTACGACGCCACAAGCCTGCGTCCAGCACTACGTCCAGGCCGGCAGCCACCAGCTCCACCAGCCGCCGGTAGACCGCCACGACGACCGGGGCTTCCTTCTCGGGATACTCCGATTCGTGGTAGTCGACCCCATAGCGGCCATGCTTGGCGAATACCAGTTCATCCACGCTGAGCCGGACAACCCCACGGGCCTCCAACCGGTGCGCGAACGTTGTCTTCCCCGAACCTGTCAACCCCACTAACAACCAGACCGTCACCGGACGCCTCACCTTCCATCGCCGCTGAACGGCTCCACATCACGCCATGCCCAGCACCGTTCGGGCCCGACACTCCCGCAGACGCATCATGCTCGCCCGACTCTTGAGCCGCTTCGTCCGGTACGCATC
>NZ_QHHV01000381.1:0-2776 GCF_003947245.1 Actinoplanes sp. ATCC 53533
TCCGCMTCCGGCTCAAGGCCTATGACCACGAGGTTGTCGACTCGTCGGCGCGCAAGATCGTCGAGACGGTCACGCGTACCGGAGCGTCGGTCGCGGGCCCGGTGCCGCTGCCCACGGAGATCAACCGTTTCTGCGTAATCCGTTCGCCGCACAAGTACAAGGACTCGCGCGAGCACTTCGAGATGCGCACGCACAAGCGGCTGATCGACATCATCGACCCGACTCCGAAGACGGTCGACTCGCTCATGCGCCTCGACCTGCCGGCTGGCGTCGACATCGAGATCAAGCTGTAGGGATCCGGACAATGGACAGGCAAGTGAAGGGCATCCTGGGCGCCAAGCTCGGCATGACCCAGGTCTGGGACAACAACAAGGTCGTCCCGGTAACCGTGGTGCAGGCCGGCCCGTGTGTCGTGACCCAGGTCCGCACCGCCGAGACTGACGGCTACACCGCGGTTCAGCTGGCGTACGGCGCCATCGACCCCCGCAAGGTCAACAAGCCCGAGGGCGGCCACTACGCGAAGGCGGGTGTCTCGCCGCGGCGCCACATCGTGGAGCTGCGCACCAGCGACGCCACCGAGTACGAGCTCGGCCAGGAGGTCACCGTCGAGGCGTTCGCGGTCGGCCAGCCGATCGACGTCACCGGTAAGACCAAGGGCAAGGGCTACGCCGGCGTCATGAAGCGGCACGGCTTCCACGGTCTCAAGGGCAGCCACGGTGTCGAGCGCAAGCACCGCCACCCCGGTTCGATCGGGGCCTGTGCCACGCCGGGTCGCGTCTTCCGCGGCACCCGGATGGCGGGTCGCATGGGTGGCAATCGCTTCACCGTGCAGAACCTGACGATCCAGGCGGTCGACCTCGAGAACAACCTGCTGCTGGTCAAGGGCGCCGTTCCCGGTCCCAAGGGCGCGCTGATCCTCGTCCGTACGGCGGCGAAGAAGAAGGGTGGTGCCAAGTGAGTTCGGTTGACGTGATCAACGCCGAGGGCACGAAGGCCGGCTCCGTCGAGCTGCCCGACGACATCTTCGACGTGCAGGCGAACATCCCGCTGATGCACCAGGTCGTCGTGGCCCAGCTCGCCGCCGCCCGTCAGGGCACGGCCAAGGCCAAGACGCGCGGTGAGGTCTCCGGCGGCGGCAAGAAGCCGTACAAGCAGAAGGGCACCGGTCGCGCCCGTCAGGGCTCGATCCGCGCGCCGCAGTTCACCGGCGGTGGCGTCGTGCACGGCCCCGTGCCGCGCGACTACAGCCAGCGGACCCCGAAGAAGATGAAGGCCGCCGCCCTGCGTGGTGCCCTCTCGGACCGGGCCCGTGACAGCCGCGTCCACGTGATCGAGTCCTTCGTCTCCGGCGAGAAGCCGTCGACCAAGGCCGCGATCACGGCGCTGCGCAAGGCGACCGAGTCCACCAAGGTCCTGGTCGTGCTGAGCAGCTACGACGAGCTGAACTGGATCTCGCTGCGTAACGAGCCGACCGTGCACCTCATCGAGGCCGGTCAGCTCAACACGTACGACGTGCTGGTCGCCGACGAGGTCGTCTTCACCAAGGAAGCCCTGGACGAGTTCCTGGGCGTGCCCGCGGAGACGCAGCCGGCCGAGGTTGCCGAGGAGGGGAACAAGTGAGCACGGTCGCCGACCCGCGCGACATCATCGTCGCGCCCGTGGTCTCCGAGAAGAGCTACAGCGTTCTCGACCAGAACTGGTACACGTTCCTGGTCCACCCGGACGCCAACAAGACCGAGATCAAGATCGCGATTCAGCAGATCTTCGATGTCCGTGTGCTGACGGTGAACACCATTAACCGCCAGGGCAAGCGCAAGCGCACCAAGACGGGCTTCGGTCAGCGTAAGGCGACCAAGCGTGCCCTGGTGAAGCTGGCTGACGGTGACCGTATCGAGGCCTTCGGCGGCCCGGTCAGCTAAGGGGTTGTAAATCATGGCTATCCGTAAGTACAAGCCGACCACGCCGGGCCGTCGCGGCTCCAGCGTCGCCGACTTCGCTGAGATCACCCGGTCGACGCCGGAGAAGTCTCTGCTCGCCCCGCTGCCCAAGAAGGGTGGTCGCAACGTCCACGGCCGCATCACCACGCGGCACCAGGGCGGCGGCCACAAGCGGCAGTACCGGCTGATCGACTTCCGGCGCAACGACAAGGACGGTGTGCCGGCCAAGGTCGCGCACATCGAGTACGACCCCAACCGCACGTCCCGCATCGCACTGCTGCACTACGCCGACGGCGAGAAGCGCTACATCCTCGCGCCGAAGGACCTGAAGCAGGGCGACCGGGTCGAGTCGGGTGTCGGCTCGGACATCAAGCCGGGCAACAACCTGCCGCTGCGCAACATTCCGGTCGGTACGACGGTCCACGGTGTGGAGCTTCGTCCCGGCGGTGGCGCCAAGCTGGCGCGTTCGGCCGGCGTCGGTATCCAGCTGCTGGGTCGCGAGGGTGCGTACGCCACGCTGCGTATGCCCTCCGGCGAGATCCGGCGCGTCGACATCCGCTGCCGTGCCACGGTCGGCGAGATCGGCAACGCCGAGCAGTCGAACATCAACTGGGGCAAGGCCGGCCGCATGCGGTGGAAGGGCAAGCGCCCGACCGTCCGTGGCGTCGCCATGAACCCGGTCGACCACCCGCACGGTGGTGGTGAGGGTAAGACCTCCGGTGGTCGCCACCCGGTTAACCCGGCTGGTAAGCCCGAGGGCCGCACCCGCCGCAAGGGCCAGGAGAGCGACCGCATGATCGTTCGCCGCCGCTACGCCACCCGCAAGCGCGGATAACGGG
>NZ_QHHV01000382.1:0-3296 GCF_003947245.1 Actinoplanes sp. ATCC 53533
CACAATCGACCGCCTTCGCCCGCTATTGCTCGCCGCGCAGGAGCACCCTGATGACGATGGCGCCTCAGAACTCGCAGGTCGCATTGCTACCCTCCAGGGAGGATGACAAGCAGGACATCACCGCCCGGCGCGCGGATCACGGATGAGCGGCTGCACGCCGTGCTTGCCGGCGTGCAGACAATAGCTGGCGTCGATGTGACCGGCGCGCAGCTGATCAAGTTCACCAACAACGCGGTCTTCGCCCTACCGGCCGCTGGCGTGGTCGTGCGGATCGCCGCATCGGCGACGATGGCCGACCGGGTTGACAAGGTCATTCGGATTGCCCGTTGGCTTGAGCAAGGTGACGTGCCAGCAGTTCGGCTCCTCGACTTGGACCAGCCGCTGACCATCGACGGCCTGCACGTCACTCTGTGGGACGAGATCCCCGTCGGTGGTCCCGTGCCAACCGGCGGTGACCTGGCCGTTATCCTGAGGCAGTGGCACCAGCTCACGCCGCCCGAAGGGGGCCTGCCCGCGTGGGCTCCGATGGCGGAGATTCGCAGCCGGCTAACCGAACCGGACGGGGTGGGCACCGAGGACCTGGCCTACCTGTATGACGAGTGCGACCGGCTAGAGGAGCAGCTAGGGCGCCTGTCGTACGAGCTACCGGTCGGTCCGATCCACGGTGACGCCTTCATGGGGAACCTGATCGACGGTGCGACAGGGCCGGTGATCTGCGACTTTGATTCCAGCAGCGACGGGCCGCGGGAATGGGATCTGGTCCCACTCGCGGTCGGCAAGCTGCGATTCGATTACCCGGGCGACGACTATGGGGCACTGGCGCGTGGGTATGGCTTCGACGTGATCACTTGGTCGGGGTTCCCAGTTCTGCGCCGGCTGAGAGAGCTGAAGCTTGTGACCAGTCTTGTCCCAGTCCTCGGCAGCCGCGCTGTGCTGCGTCCGCAGTGGCAGCAACGACTGGACACTTACCGCAACGGGGACCAGAAGACACGCTGGTCGACCTATATACGGGCAGCCTGATCTTCGCTGTCGACTCAGCAATACGGCCACGTTGCTCGCCCGTAAGACCTTGGTCGTCTGCCGGGCCTGCCATGAGTACGTCCACGCCGAGCGTCCCATACGACAACCGCGAGCTGCGCTGAGAGCCGGATGCCACGGAAATACGCGTTCAGAGCCGGCCAACTGCACTTCTACCGCTCGCACGCACTCACCACGCTCGGCGAGAGCCGCGCCGCCTGGCAGGCCCAAGACGACGCCATCGCCGCATTCGGCCCCGGCGAACGCCTCGACCCCACCCTGGTACGCCTCGACCGGGCCCTGTGCATGGTCCACGTGTTCTCTCTTGGGTTTTTTGGCCCCACAACTCCAGGGTTTTGTGGCCCCACATCCGAAGCCTGATGCGAATACGTCGATCGGAACTCCAGCTCCAACTGGCCCCAGCAATCCCATTCCGTGGAACGGCCGTATGGCTGGCCGCAGGGAGCTGCGACATCGACAGGGGCCAGCGTCCCCAGGTGTGGCCGTGCCCGCTCGCTACAGCGGGACCGAGGGACTCGGTGGCAAGCCGGCCGCAGGCCGGTGCGGCAGCACCTCGGCCCCCGAGTCGCTCGATGCGGGTGGGGCCACGGTGACGCTGCCATGCATCGACAGGCTTGTGGCGTCTGGAGCATTTGGCGACGACTTGGTGGGGCCAAGATCCTCTGGAGTTGTGGGGCCAGAAAACCCCAGCAAAATCAGTCCACGACGGCGACATCACCCCCGCCTACCGGCCGGTCATCGTGCTGCGCCGCGCCCAATCGATCGCCGACGCCATCCCCACCGCACGCCGCGGCACACCGATCGTCCGGGCCCTGCACGAAGTCCTCGTCATCAGCGCCGGCTCGGCCCACTGACCGACATGATGTGCCCGGACAAGGCGTTCTGGTGGCAGGACTGGCACAACCGCATCAAGACCTAGCGATCCCGCGAGACCGGCATGTGGCTGGTCTCCGCCGACTACCACCACCGAGGCCGAGCAGCGAGCCTGCTCGCCGGACCGCGGCAGCCGCGACATCGCTGCGGACGGGTCGCCGCCTATTCGTCGGGTAGTCCGGCATGTTCGTAGGCCTCGAAGATGTCCGCGTCGGTCTCGCGCTGCCAGGCAGGTAGCACTTCCCATGGCGCGACGTACGCAGGCTTCGGGTCCGCGACGTGTCGGTGTATGCAGCCAGCCCACGCCGCAGCGACGAACTGGCCCTTCTGCTCACGAGACAGCCGGGCTGCGAGTCCGTCGGTGTCGGCCAGCAGCCGCTGAATCAGACCTTCGACGGTCGCCGCGCTGGCACGCTCCCAGTCGGGCGTCTGCTCCCACGGGGTGACGTACCCGGGTTTCGGCTCGCCGAGGTAATGCCGATGGACGCCCGCGATCCAGGCTTCGCGGAATCGTCGTCCGGGCTCTTCGGGTTCTGCCACCTCGGGTTCCTCTCTGTCCGTGAGCAGGCCGTTTCTACCTGCGGGCAAGCGCAGCGATCTGGCTGTCGAGGTGTTTAACGTAGCGATCCCGCCGCAAGGGGATCAGACGGGGGCGCAGGTTGGTCAACTGCCGGACGAGAACACCGGAAGCGGTGTTGCGGGCGTGGTCCAGGGCGGCGAATCCGTGGGTGACAGTTTTGGTGTTGTCGCGCTGCATCGCGCCGGCCGAGGCGAGGGCGATCAGGGTCAAGCCGCGGCGACGGGCCGGCTGCGGGCGATCGAGTAGCCGGGTGAGTAGGGGCTCCGCTAGGTCGGGGCGCTGTTGGGATAGATAGCAGGAGGCCCGGTCTTCGGGAAGTCTGCTGCCGTCGAAGCGCAGCCATCCACCGTTGTGAGGTCGTGGCATCCCATGAACTTTTTCGGCCAGTTCGAGGGCCTGGTCGCATCCTTTGGCGTCACCGGTTGCCGCCAGGGCCTGTGCGAGTACGTCAGCGGCCCAGTGGCGGGTTGACAGCGCGCTGTTGCCGTTGCGGGCCAGGCGAAGCGCGAGTCGCAGCATGGGTACCGCGTCGGCGTGCTGGCCGCCGTAGACGCTGACGTAGGAGTGCCTGATCATGGCGCAGGCCCACAGGTCAGCGGCATTGGCTTGCTGCGCGGCGGAGGCGGCTATGGCGTAGCAGTGTTCGGCGTCGCCATGCCGGTTGAGATCGAACATGACCTCGCCGGCGATTTGGTAGGCGTCGGCGAGCATGGTGCAGATACTCGTGCGCATGTCGAGGTGCTGCGGTCGGACCGCGGCGTCGGTCAACCGTCGGATCTGGGATCGAACCTGTGCGTAGATCGTG